>NZ_DATCVJ010000652.1:0-4991 GCF_036566945.1 Chitinophaga sp.
GTAGTCGGTGTGTTTAACAGGTTGCCGGCTTTGGCGAAAATGCTGAAGTTGTTCCGGAACCTTTTCTCCACGGAAATATCCATCTGTATAAATCCTTTCTGCCAGAAGTCATTATCCACAAACTGGGATACCAACGTAATGCGTGGACCGGTATAAGCGCTGGCCAGTTGCGCATCCCAGCCATGTTGCGTGTCTTTGTACAACAGGGAGAGGTTGGCGATATGTGCCGACTGACCATACAGGGGTCTTGTTTGATTAGTGCTGCCTGTTTGCTGGTCGCCTTTATCATTTGTATACCGGAAACTTTTCGGTGTGGTGATAGCGGAGTTCGTGTAGGTATAGTTGGCTTTGAAGCCTACTTTATGAAAGAATTTGATATAATCTATTTCCAGTCCGTAGTTGCGGGCGGTACCAAAGTTACCGGGTGTATAGTACAGGTCCTGTCCGCGAACCGCATCGGCTAAGAGGGTATTTTCGATAGGGTCCTGTATTCTTTTGTAGAAAACGCCTACGAGTAACTGATCGGTATGATTCGGGAAGAGTTCATAGCGCAGATCCAGGTTGTCGGCGATGGCACGTTTCAGGTCCGGATTACCACGTTCAGTATAATCTTCATTTACAATAGGACCGGGTACCAGTTCAAAAAATCCGGGGCGGTTTAAGGAGCGGAAGTAGGAGCCACGGATGTTCTGGTGCTCCGTTAGTTCATACTTCAGGTTCAGGCTGGGTAATACATCTGTATACACCTGGTTGCCGGTAGGGCGTTTTTCTCCCTTGGCGAACAGCATATGATAGCCCTGGTCGGTATGTTCTACACGTACACCACCAGTTACTTCCAGGTTGGCAGCCTTGAATTTAAACATACCGTATCCGGAAGCAGTTTTTTCAGAAGCATCGTATGTTAACGCGTTGTCTACTGCGCCGGTAGCTTTTTCTATACTCCATTTGATGTCGGCGTAGCTGTTGAAGTCTTTACCGTATTCGGCGGCGAGATCCGTTGGCAGAAATTTATAGTTGTTATAGAAACTACTTCTTTGTTTGTCGCGGTATAATCCTCCTGCGGAGAAATCTACTTTGGTACCGGCAATTCTTGCGGTATAGGTCAGGTCGGCATAACCGGCGATATCGTTGTCGGTATTACGTTCCCAGCGACGCATACTTTGGTCCACGGTGGTACGTGTTTCCTGGAAGTTGTTGCGCAGTCCATATACGTCGATGGTAGTATTATCCGGTACTTCGTTTTGCGCGGAGGAAATGACCGCAGACCATTCCAGTTTTAATTTACCGGGAATGATTTTGTGATCGCCATGCAGGGTGGAATTATAGATCTGCTGGTTTATTTTCCTGGAGCGGCTTTGATAAGAAAGTTGTGCATTGCCGGCTACCGGATCAAATTGTCCGTTAGACACGTTAGTGGTGATACCTTCACGTGTTTGAAAGCTTTGCAGGTTCATGTAGGCATTGTAGAGCGACAGCTTGTTATTTTCGTTGAAGACATAGTCTATTTTGGCATGTACACCGCTGCGTTGTTGTTGCTCGCTATACTGACGTTCCTGCATGCTGGTGATTACCTGGATCTTTTCTGTTTTGGAATTGTCTGTATTATAAAATGTGCTGCTGGTACCGCGGTAGTTGTTCTGGAAGCTACCTGCGAGGATTACACCCAGTTTGTTATTAAGAAAGCGTTGGCCTACAGATAAACCTGCCACCAGGTTAGGGGCGAAGCTTTTAGGTTTATAGTTGAGGGTGCCGGTGGCAAAGTCGGCAGGAGTGGCATTATAGTCTTTGCCATGTACCTCATAGGGTGATTTGCTGTTGATCCCACTGTGATCGAAGCTGGTGAAACCTTTGTCCAGGATCATCTGGCTGTAACCGGTAGCTATGTTGGCATTGAGCGACAAGCGGTTGGGGGCATCTTTCATCACCATGTTCACTACACCGCCTACGGCATCTCCTTCCATGTTGGGAGTTAAGGATTTGTATACTTCCAGTCTGTCCAACAGTTCTGAAGGGAAAATGTCCAGGGGTACATAGCGGTATTTATTATCGGGGCTGGGTATTTTCACGCCGTTGATGAGGGTATAGTTATATCTTTTATCCATACCCCGGAGAATGGCATACTGTCCGTCGCCATTGCTGCTACGTTCTATGGATACGCCGGATACGCGCTGGATAACGTTGGCCACGGTGAGGTCGGGGGATACTTCTATGGCCTGACCGGATACTACGTTCATTACCTGTACGGATTTCTGTTCCAGTTTACGGGCGGCATGTTCTGAGGAAGCTTTGGAGCCGCCGGCTACCACTACTTCGCTCAGGTTTTTGCTGCTGCGTTCACTCAGGTAAACATTGATAGCCGGATTATCTTTTTCCGTTACTGTTACGGCCTGTGTGAGTGTTTTGTAGGTTAGGTGGGAAATGAGGAGGGTAAATTTGCCGGCAGTTACCTTTTTGAATTCAAAGGAACCATCCAGGCCGGTGAGTGCTACCAGTTTGGTTTGTTCCAGTATAACGGTAACGCCTACCAGCGGTTCCCCTGTTTTCTGATCGTACACATGTCCTTTCAGGCCATCGGCTTTGGCGATAGTAGCGCTGAGCAGCAGACATAAGAACGTTTTTAAAAGTGTCTTCATTTTTAATGAATTTGATACCGTTTGTGTTTGTGGTAAATGGTATCGCAAATGTGATCTGCTGCGTAAAAATTTACAAGAAAGTGCCGTAAGCAAAACGTATACAGCGTTAACAAGCCCGTAAACAAAGCGTAATCAGCGTATACAAATGAGTTGTAAATGATTGATAGTTAATTGTTTACTTGTAACATCATGCTCCATTACCATATTGTTAACAGAATTACGAATTACGAATTACGGATTTGTGGGTAGACCATCCGCTGTTATCTTCCCACAAATCCGTAATCCGTAATTCGTAATTCGTAATTCGTAATTCGTAATTCTTTTTCACAGCCCTTGCACAAAAGCATTCAACGTATCCCCTTCCGGGATATTTAATTTTTTGCGCAGGCGGTATCGGGCTACGCGTAAACTATCTGGCGAAATGCCCAGAATGGTGGCCATATCTTTTGAGTCCATATTCATTTTATGGAGCGCCAGTAATTTGATATCGTTGGTAGTAAGGTCGCTGTAAAGTGCATTGAGTTTATCGAAAAACACCTGGTGCACCTGTTCAAAGATGCCGGTGAATTCTTTCCATTGTTTTTCGTGATTGACATTCTGGTTTATTTTGAGTACCAGTTGTTGCAATTGTTTTTTCTGGTCCCTTTTTTCTTCCTGTACCAGGAGCGAGAGGGTATTTCTCAGTTCATCGAGGAACTGGTTGCGTTGAATCACGTCGAGGGTATGGGTGGCCAGTTGTTTGCTTTTTAGTTCCAGCTGGTCTTTTTGTACCCGGTTGAGTTCTGCATTTCTTTCCGATACGGCCTGGGCCTGGCTGATTTTCAGCTTTTGCCGGGAAATGGTGAGCAGGCAAAGGAGGATGAGAAGTATGACTACGATAAATACCGACGCATAAATGATGCGGTTCATCTGGTGGCTGTTTTCCAGCTGCATGATTTCATCATTCTTTTTGTTGGTATCATAAATGACCTGGAGGAAGTTCATTTGCTGGTTGTTTTGTGCAGAATAAATTTCTGCCAGGCATTTGCGACTTTGCTCCATATAATAATAGGCGCTGTCGTTGCGGCCCAGGAGATTAAATGTTTTGGCAATATCTTTTCCGGCGGCGGCTTCCTGGTATTTATTATTGGTTTGCTGTGCGATGGCGAGGGCTTCTTTTGAAAAGGGCATGCTGCGTTTGTAGTCGCCTGTTTTCCTTAACACATCTCCTATATTGTTAATTATTTCAATACCTGCTACCCGTTCATGGTGCAGTTCATACAGTTGTAATGCATGCTGAAAGTAGTAAAGGGCGGTATCGTATTTCTCCAGGTCTTCGTGGATGGTACCCAGGTTTTCGTAGATCCCGGCCATGCCGAAGGTGTCGTGCACGCTTTGGTATTGCTTCAGCGCCAGTTGTTGGAAAAAAAAGGCGCTATCGTACTGTTGTTGTTTTTCATAATGATGGCCAATATACCCGTAGGTGGCTGCCATGCCGGCTTTATCATTTAGTTCCCTGTAAAGCGCCAGTGCTTTATCATATTGGGCTTTGGCGCCCATCTTATTAATATTGCGATAATACAGCAGTCCTATATCGTTCATGGTAGCTGCTTCCGCTGCTTTTTGACGGGTAGCGGCAAACAGCGTGGCGGCTTGCTGGTAATATTCCAATGATTTGGCGTAGTGGCCCAGGGTGAAACAAATCCTCCCCATTTGTTGCAGGCACTTGCCGGCAGCCACGTCATCATGCGTGGCAATGGCCTGGTCGTGCATTTTGCGCAGTGCCAGGAAAGCGGCTTCGGGCGATTGCCGGCTCAGCTTTCCCGCCGTCTCCAGCTGCATCTGCAGGGAGTCCTGCGCGAAGGTGATAGTAGCCGGAAAGATAAACAAGCATAGCGCGATAAACTGAAAAACCCTTTTCATTTTAATGGTAACACGGTATAATGAAGCATAAATAATCCGCAAAGAATGTTTTTTAGTATTAACTGTATGTTACCAAACGGTTAACCGCTGACATAAAAATGCTTGCGTCCCTATCGGATTTTGTATATTATTGTGACGCCGGTTACTTTATTGACCCGAAATTAATTCCAGTTAAATATTGATTATGAAAAGAAAATTCTTATTTACCATGCTGTTAGCTGGTGGATTTTGTGCCGCAAATGCCCAGGAGAAAGCCAAGCCTGAAGATACAGAGGTATACACGCCCGTGCCACCGGAAGTGATTCCTGCGAAGAAAGCTGGTGCAGCTCCTTCTGATGCAGTGGTATTGTTTGATGGCAGCAACCTGGATCAGTGGGTAATGGCCGATGACCGCGAAAAACCGGCAGAATGGCTGGTTGGCAAAGGCATCCTCACCGTTAACAAGAAAACAGGTAA
>NZ_DATCVJ010000653.1:0-3391 GCF_036566945.1 Chitinophaga sp.
AGGGTACTTACGGATTCAAACTTTACAGCTATTGTAACCTCCTGTCCGTTTTTATATCCGGGAAGTATGGCCTGTACGGTATTATTCTTGGTATCTACTACATCATTGTCAATGTTCAGTGCATATTGCAACGGGACCTCCTTATCAGAGGCCTGGTTATACATGACGGGGGTAAATCCGGTATAGGCCGTAGGACGATTGGGCCATACCTGTCTGTCGTAGCCACCATTGCCTACTTCCACCATGTTGGGTTTCGGAATGCCCTGTTTTTTAATAGCCCAGTTTTTACAAACAGTATAGGTGGGCTTTGAGCCCTTGTAGGAATTACACATAGGGCATGCCAGGAAGAAGTTCATATAATTCAGCATCAGTCCCGGAAATTCCGCTTTTGGAAGCCGGTGTTCCACCGCCAAAGAAGAATCCTGTACGGGCATACCGCAGTAATTACAGTACTGCCCGTAGTTTTCAATCAACGACGCGCGGGCATTTCCGTAGTTTACGCTGTCATTCTTGGTAAAATAATTGATCAGGGAGGTAACCAGCTCCTGGTCCACCAGGTTTAAGTTGTCCCAGTCATCTTCACCACCATTGGCAAAGGTAAGTGTCTGCAGCAGGTCCAAAATCCGCTGCGTGCGGTAAGTAGTTTTTCCAAGAACAGGATAGATACCATGGGTGGCCAGCCCAGTCCGTATGTCCTGTGTATTGGTCCGCATATTCAGTGGTATCTGGTACGATGGATTAGTAGCGAAAGAAACTGGTCTCATTGTTTATAAATTTATATATGCGCCATACCATCCCAGTGTGCCTGGTTGTTCCTGATCGCCGAGCAACACGAGGTTTACATTCCCCGCGGGCGGCAGTTTCAGGCCAAACAAACTCAGAGAGAGGTTTATCAGGAATAAATTATAACTCACTTTATCGCCGTCATGTACTACCTTTTTCAGTTGAAAAGGTCCGGCAGACAGCTTCAGCACATTCTGGATACTGAAGGTATTGCCACCGCCACCGGAGCCGGGCAGTTGCAGGAAGATGCCCACATTGGCCGTGCCGGCGCCGGGGCTCCATGCCAGCAGCAATTGCGGTATAAATCCTTTCTGACTGGCCAGCGCGCCAGGCCCGCCCCAATGCACATCAAAATTGATAGCATACCAGGCGTCCTGTAAACCACCGGTGCTGAAATTAACCGGAGGGATCACCTGCAGATAGTTCAGTTTCTTGGGCGTATTATCTCCGCTGCCTTGCAAAATGTCATTCGGACTTATCGGGAATGCAGCGGCAAAACTTTTGTCGCGCACCGTGCTGAGTGATTGATCAAAAGCGGTGTTGGCTGTGTTCAGGGAAATCGCCAGTGCACTGGTGCTGTTCTGCTTTGTATCCAGTTTGAAACTTACATCCAGTGCAAGATTAGAGAAGTATAATCCCCGCGCTGGTACCAGTTCCTGGCCTTTCGGTGCGCCGAAAGAAAAGCCATCAAAATTTTCCAGCTCACGGAAATTCAGGTAACCATAGAAAGTGAATTTGGCTGTCACCAGTTCTGTGGTGGGTACCGCCTTTTCCGGTACGGAGTTAACGGTTTGAAACTGTGCTTTTATAAAATCTGTATAATTCAATACAGCACTGCTCAGGAAATACTGATAGGAGAGACCTTTGCTGGTCAGGAAAGTATAGGTCTGATGGCCATCATGATTTTCATAGTGACCATCAAAGATCATGGAGTAGTTCGCAGGTGGCGGTGTATCATCTGTCTTGGTAGCGGGTGGGTTTAGCGATGCAGCCTCTTCAAACCACTTACGGGCCGTAAGTTCCAGCTTACTGTCGAAATTGGTAATGATGGTATTGGCAAAAATGATCTGGAGAAAAAGCACCTTATAGCTATAAGTGGCATCTTGCAAACTGTTATCAGCATCCTTAACAGTGAGCGTACTGCCGTTACCGTTATCTCCGCTGTTTTGTTGTACCCGATGATAGGATGGGTCGGTATAGTTGATCAGCCCGAACATATTACTGCGTTGTACCGCAATGGGTTTGTCCAGGTTTTGGGCATCCTGCGTAACAAAATTTACCTGCACACCTATATGATGTGCATAAAAGCGCTTCAGGTCCATGGCGCCCAGCAGCCCGCGTAGATCTTTCGGAAAATTACCCAGGTTGATGTCTACCTTCAGCGCCAGAATACCATACCATTGAGGATCTTGCAGGATGTTCAGAAAATTGGCGTACTGTGGATCGTCTTGCTGGGATTGTGCATCAATAAAGTAATTCAGTAACCATGTTTGAGTGCCCTGCAGTTGGTTGCTGTCATAGTTGAATGACAACGGGTCCGTCCACGTTTTAAGATCAGCAACAAGGTCAAATAATGCGCCGGGGCGAAATTTCAGTATGAGGATATTGCGCTGGTCCGGATCATTTGCAGGATTGCGTGCAGGTATATCTATATTGAATTGCCAGCCTTCGATGGAAAGTGAGTGTTCAAAGGTGCCAATGTTTTTATTATCGGAGATAACAAGGAAAAGATTGTCTGTCTGAAATGCATTCCGCAGCGGCACCGGCAGGTTTACAAATCGCAGGTCGGTGGGTATTTCTGTGTTGTGCGCCAGTAGTACTTCCTGCCAGTTGAGCCCTGCAATGGTGGCCAGTAATCCCTGCGGGGTGCTGGTAACAACAGAAGGTGCATCCGTGGCAGATTGCTTCGGGGCAGGCATAGCATCCATCTGTTTTTTGCGCGCTGGCGCTATGAGTTTAGTTTCAAAAGGAGCAATCTTGTCGGGAGAAAAGGGAGCTCCTTTTGAAGTGCTGAGACCAGCATATGGCGCCAGTGGAAAGCTGAGTGCGGCAGTACCTTCTGCGGGCAATTGCGCCGTCGTGTTATAGAAAGCATCGAGCAGACCGGCGGTGTTGGAAGGTTCATATAAACTGGCCACTGTGGGAGCAGCAGCGTATATCACCGGCGCATGACTGTCGATAGCTTTCACAAATGCCCAGGAGGCGGTGTAAGTAGTATCCAGTTCCACACTGCTAAGTCCGGCGTCGGCGTAGGCCGCATTGTCCGGATAAAAAATGATCTGATCTCCGGGCGTAAAGGAAATCGCTTCAGTGCCTGCGAGTCCTGGTAATAACTGGCATGCAGCAGGACTTTCCTGTTTCATGCCAAGGGTAAAGGCGCCCTTCGGTGCCAGGTAATATGCGGGAGACTTTGCCGGATCGGCGTATGTCTGAAATACTAATTGCGCTGGTGTAGTGCCGGTGGTAACGGGTTGCAGGGAAATGGGTTGTCCGTATATCGTACGCAGATAAGACGGCATGGTATCACCGCTGCCCGGAACAATCTGGAAGCGGTCTTCGGTGTCGGCAATTTTTTCCAGTCCGAATGATATGCCGGTAAATGTAAGAT
>NZ_DATCVJ010000654.1:0-1533 GCF_036566945.1 Chitinophaga sp.
CAGCACCATGTCGATACAGATAAATGGAATGATTTGGTACCAGGAAGCCTCCATTAAATAGAAGTAGACAGGGATTACTAAAAAGAATACAAGGAGTGTTTTAAAAAACTTGGTTCTTAAAATTATTATTTCGTCTTTTATTGCCTGATATAACATAAAAAATTAATCATGTTTCATAATGTGCATCGGATAATTACTCGCTGATAATTTGTATGGCTGTTTCGGATGTAGTGATGCCATAGAAAGACGGATTTCGTCCGCTTTTGTATGCTGGCTCCATAGGTTGAGCACAGTAAGGATGGTAAAGAGGGAATTGGTCATAGGATCAGGTATGTTGCATTGGCGCATCAAACATAATACTTGCGGAACGGAAATATATATTTTTTTGATAATTTTTCACGGGAACGTTCCCATGGATTAATTACCGTTTAGGCACGGGAGGCCTGCGTGAAAGGATGTTTACTTCATTGTTCGGGGTCCGAAGATATAGTTTGCGCTATCTTCCATAGTACAAACTATATCTTTGTCATGGCTGATTTTTAAGAAAAATTAGCGCGCTGCATTTCTACTTTGTTCGTAGGTAGGACCATACAAACCAGGCACTTTATTTCCGGTAGCGCGAAGGTAAACGATCAATTCGCCGCGATGGTGATAAATATGATTAAAGAGCAGCCCACGGGATACAATGCCTCTGGGCATAGGTCCGAGGATCACTTTCTCCCCTGCTTTCATGGTCCAGTTGTCTTGTAGTTTTTCTTCCGTAAGCGATGCCAAAGCAGTTCTCGCCTTCACCACATTGCTTTCAAAAAGATCCAGTGTAGCCTTGATATCATTGGTGTCTCCGCGTTCGAGGTGATCCGCGGCCAGGTCATACACCTCTTTGGTAAGGGCGCCCACATACCAATAATAAATGGTGGCAATATGCTGGGCCAGTTCCCCCATTGTCCAGGAAATTTCTGAAGGTTTATAAGCGAGGTCTTTTTCGGGAACCGCCTGTAATAATTTACGCGTATTCTCTACTTCATGTTCGAATTCTCCGGTGAGGTATTTAAGTATCATAAGATGGTTTTAGATAAAGTTAAAAAATAAATGCGGGCTTCACGAGATCATTCGTATGACTTTTTATGCGATCGGACGCGACAATTTTTAGGTTATCTCCCGAAAAAATCTTTACTTCATGTTAAATTGACGCAAACAAAAATATGAAGGCTTTTCACGAATATAAAAATCCCTCACTGGCGGTAGACCTGGTGGTATTTGGTTACCACGACAATACCTTATCTGTATTGCTATTGAACCGCAAAGAGGAGCCATTTAAAGACTGCTGGACCTTACCGGGTGGCTTCCTGCAAATGGACGAAACCTTCCTCAGTACCTGCTCGCGTATTCTGCAAACCAAGCTGGGCATGGATGAAGTCTTTCTGGAACAGCTGTATTCGTTTGATGCACCAGACAGAGATCCCAGAGGACGTGTAATTGCAGTGGGGTATTATGCATTGATTAACCCCGCTAAATTCCAGGTGGTAGCCGGCA
>NZ_DATCVJ010000655.1:0-7442 GCF_036566945.1 Chitinophaga sp.
TAGGCATTGCCGCCTTCTTTGCCTGCAATGAGAGTAGCACTCAGCAGGAAAAAAAAGAGGATGCAAAAGATGATTTGCAGAAAGCCGGTGAGGATTTAAAGTCTGCCGCCAGCAATACCGGTGATTACTTGTCTGAGCAAAAGAAGCAGGCCGAGGATGCCATCCGCGAAAGAATTAAAGAAATAGACCAGACTACTACGGAGTTAAAGAAAGACGGCGATGAAAAAAGTGAGGCGGCCCGTAAAAAACTGGAAGCGTTGAAAGTGCAGATGAATAAAAAGCTGGAAGATGTAAAAAACAGTAGTGCAGAGACCTGGGACAGCACCCGTGCAGCGGCCGATCAGCTGATGAAAAAATCTGATAAGGAGTGGACAGATTTCAAACAGGACTTCAAGGATCTGTTTAAGAAGGATTAGGAGAATACTGCGGTATGGCTTCAAAATTCTGTAATCCTTGTTCCTTGTACATTAATCTTGTAATTTTACCCGGCTTAATATATTAGGATTTGCTACTTTCTTATCATCAGGAATTATTAACAGAAGCCGGCTGCGATGAAGCCGGAAGAGGATGCCTGGCGGGTCCTGTGTTTGCGGCAGCAGTTATTCTGCCTAAAAAATTCAGGCATTCATTGCTGAATGACTCCAAGCAGATGAAGCCGGCCGACCGGGATAAACTGCGGGTAGTGATCGAGAAAAAAGCAATTTGCTATGCCGTGGCAAGTGTGGATAATGTAGAAATAGACAAGATAAATATACTGAAAGCTTCTTTCAAGGCCATGCATCTGGCATTGGAAAAGCTACAGCAACAACCGGAGTTCATACTGGTAGATGGTAACCGCTTTTATGCATATGGCACTACGCCACACGCCTGTATCATTCAGGGCGATGGCATATATGCTTCCATTGCAGCAGCTTCCATTCTGGCAAAAACCTATCGGGATGAATATATGCAGCAGTTACATGCCACATATCCTCATTTTGGATGGAATGTGAATAAAGGTTACCCGACGAAGCAACACCGTGATGCGATCAGGGAATTTGGCGATACGCCTTATCACCGGAAAACATTCAGGCTGTTGCCGGAGCAATTGGAATTGGACCTGTAAAGCTTTTAGCAGTTAGCCATTAGCTTTTAGCCAATGCAGCAAAGATGATAATATGTTGATCTCCGCTGCATTTGCTAAAAGCTAAAAGCTGATAGCTAACTGCTTAGTTAACCTTATACTTATTAATTTTGTCCTCTGGGAAACAATTATGTTAAAGCAGACACAACAGCAAAAGTTATTACAGAAGCTTTCACCACAGCAAATTCAGCTCATGAAATTGCTGCAGGTACCTACTGTCAATCTGGAAGAAAGGATTAAAGAAGAACTGGAAGAGAATCCGGCATTGGAATATGGTGAAGAAGCCGGTGAAGATGAGTTCAAGGAGCAGGAAGAATTTGAAACACCTGCCGAAGAGGATGAATTTGAACCAGATGGCAGTGAAAATGAATACGACAACATAGATATTTCTGAATATGTAAGTGAGGGAGATGATGATGTAGCGGATTACAAGCTGCGTGATGATAATTATCCGGATCCTGATGAGAGCAATAAAACTATTCCTATCCGGGTGGAGACTTCCTTCCACGAGCATTTGTTAAGCCAGCTGGGTATGCTGGAACTGGACGACCATCAGAATGCCATTGCCGAACATATTATTGGCAGCATTGATGATGACGGATATCTGCGCAGGGAAATCAGCTCTATGGTAGATGATCTCTCCTTTTCCCAAAATATTGATACCACAGAAGAAGAAATCAATGCCCTGATCAAAAAGATCCAGGACTTTGATCCGGCGGGCGTTTGCGCTACTGATCTGAAAGAGTGTTTACTGTTGCAGTTAAAGCGTAAAGCACAGGATGATCCAGGCGTACATAATGCGTATCTCATCCTGGAGAACTACTTTGATGAATTTACAAAGAAGCATTACGAGAAGATACAAAAGGCACTGGGTCTTACAGACGAAGGTCTGAAAGAAGCCATCACACAGATTATTAAGCTGACGCCTAAACCAGGTGGCAATTTTGCCACGCTGAATAAAGCAGAAAGCTATGTGTTGCCAGACTTCTTTATATTGAATAATGCCGGCAAACTGGAGCTGACGCTTAATTCGCGCAATGCACCGGATCTGCGTATTTCCGGCGGTTACCGTGAAATGCTAAAGGAATATGACCGTGGCGATAAAAAGGATAAGCGTCAGAAAGAAGCGGTATTATTTATCAAGCAAAAAATTGATGCCGCCAAATGGTTTATAGACGCCATTAAGCAGCGACAGCATACTTTACTGTCTACCATGGAATCTATCATGGATTATCAACGCGAATTTTTCCTTACGGGAGATGAAACCACGATGAAGCCTATGATCCTGAAAGATATCGCGGATCGTACACAACTGGATATTTCTACCGTAAGCCGCGTGGCAAACAGTAAGTATGTACAAACTGAATTCGGCACCTTTAAACTGAAATTTTTCTTCTCTGAGTCCCTATCTACCGATAGTGGAGAGGAAGTATCTACGAGGGAGGTGAAAAAGATTTTATCTGATCTTATAGAGGCAGAAAACAAACGCAAGCCGCTGAGTGATGAAAATCTGACGAAGATGTTGCAGGATAAAGGATACAATATTGCCCGCCGTACGGTGGCCAAATACAGGGAGCAGCTGAATATACCGGTAGCCCGTTTACGTAAAGAATTATAAGAAACCATACCATGCAAGAACAAGCTGTTTTAGACCGGAACGGAAATTCACATACAGCGCCGGAGTTTTCACCTGTGATGAGATCACTGGCACAAATCATTTCCTATCTTACTCATCCGCTGTTCATTCCGCTGCTGGTAACGTTTTTGGTGCTACAGTCCATTCCTGAATATATGGTAGCGTTTAAGTCGCTGAGCAAACGTTTTGCTTTCGACATGCTTTATTTCAGGGTAGCTATTATCAGTATAGGGTTTCCGGTGCTGACCATGTTGCTGGCCAAAGCGCTGAAATTTGTTTCCTCCATATATATGAAGACCCAGCGTGACCGGATCATTCCTTATGTAGCAATGATCACGTATTACTTCTGGGCGTTTTATACTTTTTTGCAGGAAGGCCGGGCGCCAAAGTTCTACACCGCTTTTTTCCTGGGCGTTTTTCTGAGTATTTCCATTGCTTTTGTCTCCAATAATTTTATTAAAACCAGCATGCACACGGTAGGCTGGGGAGGTGTGATCGGATTTCTATTGTCGTTGATGTGGGGTATGCATATGAATGTGTCTGTCCCCTTACTGATTACTTTTTTTGTAGCCGGAATCGTGGCTACTGCCCGCATGGTGCTGGAAGCACATACTCCGCGTGAGATTTATATTGGTTTCCTGATTGGGATTGTTTCGCAGCTGGCAGCTTGCTGGATCTTAGTAAGATAAGCGGCATTCCACCATTCCATTCCCTGTTCACTGATGGTATTAGCCATACAATGAACAGGGGGGAACAACATATAGAATGGCGATAAAAAAATTTTGGGGTTTAACCTGGACCACTTCACCTTATCTTTTACACACATTGGATGCAAGGCCACAAGGCAGGCTAACAAACAATCATAACAAACAGTAGGGGATTAACTTCAACAACTAAACTTGACAATACAAAAGTCAAACATTCTATGCTGATACTCAAGCGTATAACTACGCTTTTTAAAAATGCAGTAGAATTCTCGTTTTCGTAACGTCATAATTTTTTTTGGATGTTTGTTATTACGCACATTCAATGCGTAATGAGAGCGCATCTTTGTTATGCCATTGGGGCTTACCCTTTTAAAAGGTAAGAATCCGGATATGGCCTGGTTGAACGGAGTAATAATAACAGCCTGGAAGAGATTACTAGTTTATTTAGCATTTGAAAGAAATTGCTAAAAATTTTAGGAAAATAAAAAATTAGATCATAACTTAGCAATCCAATTAATATGCTTTCTAATTGTGATCAGCTATCTTTTAAATTTGTAAAAACATTAATGATATGTCTACAGCCAATGCAGAAAAACTGAAGGCCCTGCGCCTCACAATGGACAAGATTGAGAAAGATTTCGGTAAGGGATCTGTGATGATGATGGGTGAAAAAGCAGAAGCCCCGATGGAGGTTATTTCTACGGGTTCTCTGGGTCTTGATATTGCACTTGGAATTGGTGGTTTACCGAAAGGAAGAATTATTGAGATATATGGACCTGAGTCTTCCGGTAAAACAACTATTGCCATACATACAATTGCCGAAGCACAGAAAAAAGGTGGCATATGTGCCATTATAGATGCGGAGCATGCTTTTGACAGCAGCTATGCAAGAAGACTGGGAGTTGACGTTGATTCCCTGTTAATATCACAACCGGATCATGGTGAGCAGGCGCTGGAAATTGCAGACCGTCTGATTCTTTCCGGAGCAGTAGACGTAGTGGTAATTGACTCCGTTGCAGCACTGGTACCAAAGAGTGAGCTGGAAGGTGAAATGGGTGAAAGCAAAATGGGATTACAAGCCCGTTTGATGTCACAGGCACTGCGTAAATTAACGGCCACCATTTCTAAAACGAATTGTTGCTGCATATTTATTAACCAGTTACGTGAAAAGATAGGTGTTATGTTTGGTAATCCTGAAACGACCACCGGTGGTAATGCGTTGAAATTCTACGCATCTGTAAGACTGGACATACGCCGTATGAGTCAGATAAAAGATGGTGACGAAGCCATTGGTAACCGTGTGAAAGTGAAAGTGGTGAAAAATAAAGTTGCCCCTCCATTCCGCCAGGCAGAATTCGATATCATTTATGGTATGGGTATTTCTAAAATGGGTGAGGTCATTGACATGGGTGTTGAATATGGTGTGATCCAGAAAAGTGGTAGCTGGTTCAGCTATGATACCAATAAATTAGGCCAGGGCCGTGATGCTGTGAAACAACTGCTGAACGACAATCCTGAGCTGGCAGCAGAAATCGAAGCGAAGATTAAAGTGAAAATTCAGGAAAAGCAGGATGCTGCTTAAGGAACATCACTGTAGGAATCGTGTTTGAAAGTCGCTATTGGGTGGCGATTTTGAAATGATGACGCTGCGCTGTTGAATAGTCGCTTTTGAAAGCTGCTATTGAAAGTTACCAAAGAATTGAATTAGATCTTACTATTTAAGATATACATAGAAGTTAGTTTTAGTTTTAGTAAGCATTGGGTTAGTATGCACATCCCTGCCTTGTCCTGGGCGGGGATTTTTTTGACCCTTAACCCCGAAAAAGAAAAACCCGCTCCGATTACCGGAGCGGGTTTTTCTTTTTTCACTAGCTATCTTACAAAGGCAATTAAGCTTCCGCTTTCATGCTCTTAGCTGTTCTCTTACGTTCTTCTTCATCCAGAATAACCTTACGCATACGGATGAAGTTCGGTGTAACTTCAATACACTCATCGTGCTGAATATACTCCATACATTCTTCCAGTGTCATCAGAATTTTAGGCGCAATGTTAGCCGCACCATCTGTTCCGCTTGCACGCATGTTGGTCAGTTTCTTTCCTTCGTTTGGATTCACCACCAGGTCACCTGGTTTGTTGGTTTCACCAATGATCATACCCTTGTACACTTCTTCTCCCGGATCAACGAAGAAAGATCCTCTATCCTGCAACTTATCGAGAGAGTAACCAGTAGTAGTACCAGCTTCTTTCGCGATCAGCACACCGTTGTTACGGCCTGGGATAGCACCTTTCCATGCTTTGTAATCATTAAATCTGTGCGCCATTACCGCTTCACCTGCAGTTGCAGTCAGCATTTGTGTACGCAAACCAATCAAACCACGGGAAGGAATTTCAAATTCCAGGTGTTGCATTTCACCCTTGGTTTCCATGATCAGCATCTCACCTTTACGACGGGTTACCAGATCAATTACCTTGCTGGCAAAATCCTGCGGAACGTCTACCACCAGGGTTTCGTACGGTTCGCATTTTTTACCATCTACGTGTTTAACAATTACCTGTGGCTGACCAACAGTTAACTCGTAACCTTCACGACGCATCGTTTCAATCAATACACCTAAGTGCAGGATACCACGACCATATACCATGAAGCTATCAGCACTGTCAGAATCCATTACACGCAGTGCCAGGTTCTTTTCAGTTTCTTTCATTAAGCGATCACGCAGGTGACGGGAAGTAACAAACTTACCATCTTTACCAAAGAACGGAGAGTTGTTAATACCAAACAACATGTTCATGGTAGGCTCATCTACACTGATGATAGGTAATGCTTCCGGCTCTTCAGCATCAGCGATAGTATCACCAATGTTGAAACCTTCAATACCAACCACCGCGCAAATATCACCGGCGAATACTTTAGTTACTTTTCTTTTACCTAATGCTTCGAAGATATACAGCTCACGCACTTTCTGCTTTTTGCTGGTACCATCTGTTTGCATTAAAGTAATCCACTGACCTTCTTCGATGGAAGCACGTGCTACTTTACCTACAGCGATACGGCCAAGGAAAGAAGAATAATCCAGGGAAGTGATCTGCATCTGCAGATTGCCTTCTGGTGTTTTAGGTTCCGGCACATACTGCAGGATACCATCCATCAGCGGGGAAATATCTTCACTCTGTTCTAATGAACTGTTGAACCAGCCATTTTTACCAGAGCCATAAAATGTCGGGAAGTTCAATTGATCTTCTGTAGCGTCCAGGTTGAAGAACAACTCAAAAACTGCATCGTGTACTTCGTCAGGACGACAGTTTGCTTTATCAACCTTGTTGATAACAACAATCGGCTTCAAGTTCAGCTGTAAGGCTTTCTGCAACACAAAACGTGTCTGCGGCATAGGTCCTTCAAAAGCATCTACTAACAAGATAACACCATCAGCCATTTTCAATACTCTTTCCACTTCACCACCGAAGTCGGCGTGGCCTGGAGTATCGATCACATTGATTTTGGTTCCCTTGTATTCAATAGAAGCGTTCTTACTGAAGATGGTGATACCACGTTCTCTTTCAAGATCGTTACTATCCATGATCAGCTCTCCTGATTCCTGGTTAGCCCGGAATACATTAGCCTGATGAAGGATTTTGTCAACCAAAGTAGTTTTACCATGGTCTACGTGTGCAATAATTGCGATATTACGAATGTTCATATACTTAAGTCTTTAGCTATCAGCCATTAACAAAATTTACGCTAATAGCTACAAAAAGAAGGCGCAAAGGTACGAAAACCTAGCGAGAATGAAGGAAACACGTTTTAAATAAATGTAATCATTTAGTCACGCGTCGAATCCATGTTGCAACATGCTGACAACCACTGATTTACAATTAATTATAAGCAAATATGGTAATCAATTAGTTTTATGGCGTCAATTTTGTTTCCCGCTACCGCGTTTTAATGGCATAACCGACTTTTATGATAAAGAAATTA
>NZ_DATCVJ010000656.1:0-11027 GCF_036566945.1 Chitinophaga sp.
TTGTCTTACTCAGGATTATACTGATTATACTGATTGTGCTGATTATTTTTTTTATCCTATATGCTTTTTTTCTCATTGAAAATTGTCGTTGAAAAGTCTTTTAAATTCCAGGCTTGGTGTGCCAAAGTTAATAAGTAATCCGATGTTTACATTATACGCTTTAAGATAGCTTTTTGCCTGAGATATATGTACTTGTTCCGTCATTGTTAATGCTTTCAGTTCCACCGAAATAACATTTTCAACAATGAAATCTGCTCTATGTCCACCTACATGTGCTCCTTTATAGTAAATCGGGATTTCTTTTTCCCTCTCAAAAGAAATTCCATTTTCAGTCATCTCAATTGCCAAAGCGCGTTGATATATTACCTCCTGAAATCCAGATCCCAGAACGCGATGAACATGCATGGCACATCCAATTATTTTACCAGTAAGCTCAGAATGCTTGTAATTAGGGTTAATCATAAAGTAAGGTTAAAACAAACAATACTCCTAATTTAGCCCATTCACCACATAAAAAAAAGAGCCGGAATTACATCCGGCTCAAAAACTTAAAAACTCTAACTTAAAAACTCCATCTCCATCTTCATCTCCATCTCCATCTCCATCTCCATCTCCATCTTCATCTCCATCTCCATCTCCATCTTCATCTCCATCTCCATCTCCATCTCCATCTTCATCTCAAACTCCATCTCCATCTCCATCTCCATCTCCATCTTCATCTCAAACTCCATCTCAAACTCCATCTCAAACTCTCCATCTCAAAATCACTAAAAATCAAAAAAAAATCATCAAAATCATCAAAATCAGTATAATCCTGAGTAAGACAAAAACTCGCGTTACCAGATCCGCACTCTCGTACTATCCGCTCTGTACATGCCATCTCCTGGTTTAATACCATACACTTCATAAAATGCATCCACATCGCTAAACGGTCCATTCACCCTGAACTTGGCAGGCGAATGCACATCGGTGAGCACTTGTCTTGCCAGCGATTCTTTTCTGGTATGCCCCAGCCATCCCAGTGCATAACCCATAAAGTACCGCTGTGATGGCGTATAGCCGGCAATTTTTTCGTTTTTCTTAAACTGATCTGTTTTTTTGAAAGCTTCCCATCCCAGCAGTATACCGCCAAGATCCGCGATGTTTTCTCCCAGTGTAGCTTTACCATTGATACGTAAGCTATCTACTACTACGTAGCCGTTGAATTGATTTACCATCACAGCAGCGCGCTCATTGAATTTCCTTTCATCATCTTTTGTCCACCAGCTTTTTAAGTTACCGGAGGCATCAAATTGACGGCCTTCATCATCAAAGCCATGTGTAATTTCGTGGCCAATGGTGGAAGCGCCTGCATATCCATATACTACGGCATCATCCAGTTCTTCATCACGTTTGCCCGGAACGGTAAAGATCCCTGCAGGCAATACAATTTCATTGTTGCTGGGGTTGTAGTAGGCATTGTACGTTTGCGGTGTCATATCCCACTCGGTACGATCTACCGGCTTGCCCAGTTTATTGATTTGGTAAGCTAACCACCACTGGCGGGAAGCCAGCATGTTCTGATAGTAGGATTGTTCTTTGATATCCATCGCAGAAAAATCTTTCCACTTGTCGGGGTAGCCTACTTTCTTGGTGATTTTGGAAAGCTTGTACAGCGCCTTTTGTTTGGTGCTGTCGCTCATCCACTCCAGGTGTTCGATACGTGTTTTCAGTTCTGCACGTATTTCTTCTACCAGGTTTTCATATCTTTTTTTAGCAGTAGCATTAAAAAACTCTTTGGCAAAAAGTTGGCCCAGTGCTTCGCCTATGGCGCCTTCTTCTGCATCCAATACACGTTTCCAGCGCGGTTTCTGTTTCGCCTGTCCTCTCATCAGCGTACCATAAAAGGCGAAGTCGGTGCCGGCAATGGTATCACTCAGCATCTCGGATGAACGGTTGATCAGGTTCCACTTCAGGTAATTTTTCCAGGTGTCGAGTGGTTGTGATTTAAGGGCATTGCTTAAAGCCGTGTAAAATTCAGGTTGACCAACAATCACGGTATCTGCAAATTTGCTGATGCCTTGTTGTTTGATGAAGTCTACCCAATCTACGCTGCCGGCAATTTTATTCAGGTTGGTCACCGCCATTTTGTGGTAATTGGCTTCCGGATCACGCAGCGCTTCCAGTTTGCGGCTGGATTTGGCGAGGATTGTTTCCAGCGCTATTACGCCGGCAGCGGCCTTTTGGGCGGTCGTACTATCAAGACCGGTAAATTGCAGCATCTTCGCTACATGTGCCGGATAAGCGTTTCTTATTTTGGTGGTACGGTCGTCTGTATTGAAATAATAATCACGGTTAGGTAAACCTAATCCACCCTGAGAAAACTGTACAATAATCAGCTCACTGTTCTTTGCATCCTGACCTATGGACAAATCGCACAAAACGCCTGTCTGATTGTGTTGTTTGGCGGCCAGTTGTACCAGTTGTTGCAGATTGCTAACGGCATCAATGGCTTTCAATTCTTCTTCAATAGGCTTGATGCCGTCTGCATTGATTTTCACGGAGTCCATTCCGCTTTTCCAGAAGGCCGCTATCTTTTTGGAAGTAGCATCAGTAGGGTTTTCTACTGCTTTTTCGTTAATGATGCGGAGGCGTTTATACAGTTCTTCCTGTACAAGGTTGCCTATTCCCCACGCACTATATTCGTCAGGAATAGGATTACGTTTTATCCAACCGCCATTGGCATAATCAAAAAAGTCCTGGGCGGGATTAACGGTGCTGTCTACGTTGGCGGCTACGGCGTCGGGAGTCGCTTTTTCGGTGTCGGCACTTTGCTGGCCCTGGTTGCAGGCTACGAAACAAGCCATACTGGCTATACCTGCCCCGGTGAGGATGAACTTCATCATAAGCTGTAGAGAATTTTGTTGTCAGGAGAAAGATAATTATTTTTTGTCATCTGCCTTATTAAAATGGGCTTAACGGCAGCCGGATAATTTGAAGTAAATACTGGTTTAATGTTGTATTTTGTTATGAAGTCAACTGCATACCCACTACGCTTATGATCAATATCTTAAAGTCCGGCCGTATTTTATCTATCGATGCATTTCGGGGCATCACTATTCTTGTCATGATTTTCGTGAACAGTGTAGCCGGTGTAAGCGGTATCCCTGCATGGATGCAGCATGCACATGGTAATGAAGACAGGATGACTTTTGTAGACGTCGTATTTCCGGCGTTCCTTTTTATTGTGGGGATGTCTGTTCCTTTTGCTATCAACAGTCGTTTAGCGAAAGGAGATTCTTTCTGGAAACTGCAACAGCATATTGCGTGGCGCACTTTGGGATTACTGGTGCTGGGTGTTTTTATGGTCAATGCCGAAGGAGTCAATGCTGCTGCAACCGGTATGAATGGTGCGTTATGGGCATTATTATTTTATGTGTGTGTGATATTGGTGTGGAATGTATATACTTTCAAACAGGCATGGATCAGCTGGAGCCTGAAGGGTATTGGATTGCTGGGGTTAATCATACTGGGTACTATTTATCGCGGTGGTGATGGCAGCGAGCGATTGAGTCCGCAGTGGTGGGGTATTCTGGGCCTCATCGGTTGGGCCTACCTCTATGCATGTATTATTTATCAGCTGTTCAAAGGCAATGCCGGCGGCATTATGCTGATGATTGCAGTATGTATGGGGTATTATATTTTATGTCAACAGCCATTCATTCAAAACAGTGGCTGGAGCTGGCTGACAACGCAACAGGGCAATGCGGCGCATACAGGAATTGTATTATGCGGCATGGTACTCACCTTATTTTATTTCGATGAAGAACTGGGATTAAATGGTAGTAAATTATTTGCGCGGGTAAGTGGTTTCTTAATCATTATTTTAATTGCTGCCTGGCGTTTACGGCCAGCCTATAAAATATCCAAGATCCACGCTACGCCAAGCTGGTGCCTGTATAGTGCTGCTATCTGCGTAGTGGTATTTTCTTTTTTATATTTTTTGATAGATGTAAAACACGTCAGTAAATGGACTGCCTTTTTCCGCCCTGCCGGTGCTAATCCACTACTCACTTATATACTGCCGGACATCGTTTTTTATGGAATGTTGCTGATAGGCGTAGCGTTGCCTGCCGTACTGGGAGAAGGTTTGCCTGGAATGATCTGGTGCGCCTTTTTTGCAGTGGCCATGCTTTTCGTAGTAAAAGTTTTAAATAAGCTGGGTATCCGTTTGCAGCTGTAACAATCACATATATTACCCCGTTATACCCCCGTAATGTAGAGATATATCTACGTGAAATACATCTGTATGCCGGAGTATCACGTAAATAGGAGGTGGCATTTCGTTTGCCGCTATCTCTACGGATAGAACATTTTTTGTCCCAAAAAAAGTCCCCCATGAAAAAAATAGCGATGGTATTGGTATTAGCAGGAGTGATTTTAGCTATCTTAGCGCAGTACGCCTACATCAACGACTGGGTATGGTTTAAAGTATTTCATACCCTTGGATTTATAGGCTACATATTTATCATCAGCGGTCTTGCTTATTTTTCCCTGTGGTTGATTCATCTGTTTTCACGGGATGAAAAAAACAGGATAAAACGCTACGCTCATCGCCATAGAAACGATGCAGCAGCCAATACTGCACAACGGTAACAGCATATGTCAGATATTTTCACGCTCAAATTTGAATACAAAGGTCATCCGCACATCCTCGAAGTGCAGACTGCGCATCAGCAGTACAAAACGGTGTATAAAGTGGCCATACAGGAACACGAAATTGTGTATGAACCGGATGAAGAAGGTTTCGTACGGGCTATTTCCAGCAAACCGATGCATGATCATCTTAATGCAGTAGATGTAGGATTATTACACCGCGTGGCGGAATTGATTGTGGAGCATATTCAGTAGTGCCCCTTTACTGGCAAACGGTTTTAGAAGAAAGCTTCCGCATGTCGGGAAATCCATCATTCATCATGCGTAATTGAATCACGCCTCCTCTCCTTTCTCTCCCCTGATTTCATCGCGTAATGTTTCGGGGTCCCAGCTTTGTCCCTCATCCAGCCAGGTTTTTATGCGATCGGAAGAAATGAGTTTTTCCATTTCTTCGATGCGCTCTTTCATGGTATTTATATACTGCTTTTTATCATCGCGCAAAGCCGATAATCCTTTCAGGCTTTGCTCATCCTGCCGGAAAAAGGTTCGGGCATCCCGTTCGGTGCGGTAGGCACGGTGCCCCAGCATACGAAGGGCATCTACGCCCACCCGCAAGGAAGTATCTACCGTTTCCCGATAAATGTGTAATACACCCAGGTCCATCAGCTCAAAAGTATCTTCATTATTTTCAGCTCTTACTAATAGTTGCAAATGAGGGAAATACCGTTGCGCCATCTTTACAATGTCGCGGGTTTGCTCCGGATGATCTGTGGCAATGATCAGCATCTTGGCGTCAGCAGCGCCTGCCGCCACCAGCAAATCATAGCGGGAGGCATCTCCATAATATACTTTAATACCCAGGTTATGCAACGCATCTACCCGGTCAGAATCCAGATCCAACACGGTGGCATTGATGCCATTGGCTCGCAGGAAACGTCCTGTCATACTACCAAAGCGACCAAAGCCCGCTATAATAACCGGATTTTTTTCATTGATTTCATCCGCTTCCCTTTCTGCATTTATCTCCGATCGGGTGAAATAGGGTTGTATCACTTTTTCATACAATAACATAATCAACGGCGTGAGCGCCATACTAATGGCTACCACAGCTGTTATCATCGCGGTCATCTCTGTACTCATCAGATGTGTCTGAGCGGTAAACGACAACAGCACAAATCCAAATTCTCCGATATCCGCCAACGCAAAGGCAAACAACAGATTTTGGTCAATATTCAGTTTGAATATTCTTCCCAATATCAATAACACTATCCCTTTTAATAGCATGATACCCGCTACCAGACCCAATATCAGCCAGGGCTGCGACATAATTAATTTAAAATCAATAGAAGCACCCACGGCAATAAAAAATAATCCCAGCAGTAATCCTTTGAAAGGTTCAATATCACTTTCCAGCTCATGCCGGTATTCGCTGTTGGCCAGGACTACCCCGCCCAGAAATGCGCCCAAAGCAGAGCTCAGCCCTACAAGATTCATCAGTACGGCAATGCCAACCACCATCAGCAAAGCGGTGGCGGTAAATAGTTCGCGTACCCGTGTACGGGCTATAATCCGCATCAGCGGCCTGACAAGGTATCGCCCGGCGATGATGATCACCGCTACCGCTCCCAGCACCACCAGTGTTTGTCCCCAGCCCGGTAAGTTATCCCGCAGTGAATGAGCATGAGCAGTGGTATCAGCAGCGGCATTTCCCGCCAATAAAGGAAAGATGGCGAGCATGGGAATCACGGCAATATCCTGAAACAACAATACAGAAAAGGCACTCTGTCCGGCAGCAGTTCCCATCCACCCTTTTTCGTTCAATGTTTGTAGTACAATCGCCGTGGAAGAAAGCGACAAGATCATACCCAATGCCAGCGACGTGTTCAGCGGCTGCCCTATCAGAAAAGCAATGCCCGCCATCGCAGCGGCACTCAATATCACCTGTAAACCACCCAAGCCCAGAATAGAAGCCCGTAATCGCCACAATAGCGCAGGCTCCAGCTCTATGCCTATCAGAAATAGCATCATCACTACCCCGAATTCCGCGAAATGCATAATGTCTTCTCCTTCTCTCCCTATAAAACCCAGTAAGGAAGGACCTATGATAATACCCGCTATGAGATAGCCCAGTACCGCGCCCAATCCCATTTTCTTGGCCAGCGGCACAAATACAATGGCGGCCGCCAGGTATACCATCGACTGAAATAGTAATGAATGTTGATCCATATTAAAGGGTTTGCCCGGGAAGTTGCAGTATTTGATTCAGATAGTCCAGTCCTGGTAATGGAGCCAATTCAAATTTTTTATCACTTAACCGCTCCAGTATCTGCCCCAGCACAGCGGCATCATCTTTTATATCTGAAGTATCCTGCCGGTGTACACCATAAATCACATACGGCGCTACATATTGCATATTGCACAACTTCGCCGTTTGCGAAAAAGGCAACAGAAACTCATGTACCGTATGACCATGGTGCCCATCCGGATGATAAGATTTTTCAGACCCACCGGCGCTGATAATATTCCCAAAATATTTCCCCTGCAATGCTTTACCGGTATGTCCATATGCCCAACCATGCTCCAGCACCAGGTCTATCCACTGCTTTACAATGGCTGGTGCACTATACCAGTAAAAAGGATGCTGCATCAATATAATATCATGCTCCACCAACAACTTTTGCTCACGCGCTACATTTATATCCAGGTCGGGGTACTGTTCGTACAGATCATTAAAAGTAATACCCGGTACATTCTTAATCACACGCAACAGCTGAGTATGCACCCTGGATTTCTCCAGCGCAGGATGCGCAAAATTTATCAGAACTCTCGCCATTTAATAGTGGGGATTTTAGAATAAAAATAGCCCAATGAATTTATCCTTCAGAATATTCCTGCAATAATAACCTGTATTTATTGAGAATACTGGACTTGGAGATAAAGCCAATGAGTCGCTTGTCCTGCACCACCGGCAGGTTCCAGGCATTGGCACTATCGAATTTTTTGATCACTACGTTGATATTGTCTTTTAAATTTACTACCGCCGGAGGTGCATGCATCAACTTTTTAACGGTAACAGTATCATACAGTTCCGGATTAAACATAATAGGCCGGATATCATCCAGGGTAATAATACCTTCAAACAGTTGTTGTTCGTTGATCACCGCAATAATATTCCGGCTACCCTCTTTTACCAGTTCAATCAATTGTCGCAAAGTGGCGTCAATGTTCACGAGTTGTACGTCTGTCTCTACAAGGTCATCCATTTTCAGGAGTAACAGTATATTATTGTCGTGGGCTTTCGTAAATACTTTACCGTCTTTTGCCAATTCTTTTATTTCCGGTGAGATGGGAGAAAACCACTTGGCCATCAAAAATGAGATCGTGGATACAATCATCAGCGGAATAAAAAGGTCGTATCCTGAGCTGGATTCTGCTATCAGGAAGATGGCGGTTAAGGGTGCATACATTACACCAGCCATCACACCGGCCATCCCTACAATGACCAGGTTGGTCACCGGAATATTGGTAAGTCCCATTTGCTGGCATACCAGCGCATAAAAAAATCCGAGAAATCCACCAGCAAAAAGCGATGGCGCAAAGTTCCCGCCATTACCCCCACTTTGTATAGTCACGGAGGCTGCCAGTGCTTTCAGTAAACATACACAACCGGTGAACACCAATAGCATCCAGCTTTGAATCGGTAAATACTGGAAAAAACTATTGAGTAAAATGGCTTCTCCGTTACCGGAAGCCAGCGATTTTACGCTGGAATAACCCTCTCCAAATAAAGGAGGCAGGGCCACACAAAGCGCCGATACCAGGATACCGCCCAGTATAGCCCGTTGCAGGGCTGTCCATTGGAGGCGATGAAAGAAATGTTCTATTTTTTGTGAGATGACCACATAATAACGGGCATAAAATCCACTGAGGATGCCCAGGGCTATATAATAAGGTACGTTGTGATAATTGAAGGCTACACGGGATTCAAAATGAAACAGGGCTTCTTCCTGTAAAATAATCTTTGATAATAAACTGCCGCAAACCGCCGCTACTACCAGCGGCATGAAATCAGAAAATACCACACCCGTCAGCAATATTTCAAAGGCAAACATCATCCCTGCTATTGGTGCATTGAAAGCCGCAGCTATACCCGCCGTGGCGCCGGCAGCCAGTAACAGCGTCCGTTCTTTATATCCAAGCCGGTAGGTGCGGGCATAGTTGGAACCCAGCGCAGCACCCGTTACGGCAATCGGACTTTCCAATCCGGCAGATCCGCCCAACCCCACCGTGATGGCACTTTGCAATATTTGGGAATACATTTTTACCGGAGGAATCAAACTGGAGTTTTGTGCTATTTCATGTAGTATCGCCGGTATCCCCTTTCTGGATTGTCCCTTAAAAAACCAGATCACCATCAACGTGGTCAATACAATGCCCAGGAAAGGGAACACCATATAAAAAATGATCTGCGTACTGAAGTGAACCTTATAAGTAATGACGTAGTGAATATAATGAACCAGACTTTTTAAAATTACACCAGCCAAACCAGCACTGCAACCTACTATAATACCTGAAAGCAGCAAAAATTGCTGCCGGTTCATCTTACTATGCAACCAATGTATAACCAGCTCATAGCTCGTAGCGCTTTTTAAACTATACTGTTCGAAGTCTTTTTTAAATCGAAAAAAGCTATGATGTTTCCGGAGGCGGGTAAATTGACTCATGCGACAAATTTAAGGATCAGAGCTCAATCAGCCCATAAACTTTATCGTTCAGGTATGGTCCGCCGGGATGACGGGCACTATAATCCAGGTTAATCCAGTACTCTCCTTTCAGCTCGTGATAATATATTTCAGTCACCATAGGCTTGGGAAAAAGCATGATGATGGCCTGTTTCATGATTTCAAAGTCGTCACGGTTACCGCAATAAAGTTCCGGGTAAGCATGTCCTTTGACGAGTACAATACGGCACCGCGCGCCGATAGACTGTAAACAGGAGGTCATTAATATGGAGTGGTCATCGCAGTCGCCCCCCAAACCGTTTTCAATCGTCTCTTGTGCGGTGGCAAAATATTCATCGCGCCGGGAGTCCAGCACATATTTAAAATGGCTGTTGATATAACGAAACAGAGACAGGAAGCGGGTTATTTTACCATATTTATAAAAGTATTGATCATAGTAATCCAGGGAATGTTTTACGGAGAAATTGCGGACTACAGAATCCTGGAAGTTGATTTTTTCCCGCATGCCTCTGATCGTTTTATCGCGATAACTCTCCACCCTCCTGGGGTACAGACTGAGAATATCCAGCTGCTTGCTGTCTTTGGCGCCAAGGTTCCCCTGCACCATTCCTTTATAATCGTTGAGGACATTGTTGAGTGTATAGCGATTTGTATATTTATTAAATACCATGATGCCACAGATCACTAAAAAGACGGGAATAATAAGTGGTCTGAATATCCAGCGGAACAGGTACACGACCACGAAACTCGCCAGCACAGATACTAATAAATCTATATGCCACCCATTGGCCACCAGCGGAGGAACAAAGCGGTTTATATATGGAGCGAGTAATAATAAAGTCAACAGGCTCAATAAGTTGAGCAGTAGTAACTGTACCCTCGTGTATTTGCTTTCATCAATGGCCATTATGCTACGCAATAAAGCAAAATTATGCCATAATTACCTTGCAAAATTTGAAACGGCCAGTTTAAAGGAAGTGCTTTTTCTGATGAGTTCTATTTGTTGTACGGTATCATTTTTCTGTTTATCCATCTGCAATTGCTGATAGATTTTATTCAACAGGCCAAAGTTCATGAGCGCCAGTACTTTGAAATCGAGCTTTTGCGCATTTTCTACGGCTGTTTCCGCAGTACGGAGGGCCTTGTTGAATTCATGTTCATTAAAATAAACACCGGCATATAATAGTTTCTGAACAGATTCGAGGTACTTCCCACCAAAATAGTCAGCAGAATATTTTTTGATGATCTGGTCGGTATGTCTGCAAATACGTGCAGCCGATGCCGTTTGTCCCAAACCCAGGTAGGCTTGTGCCTGCAGGCAGAGTAAAGTCAGGCGTAGTGAATCTGTTTTACGATGTTGTAAAGAAGGATAAGTTTCAAATATGCGGGTAGTAAAAGTCAGCAGGTGTTCATTATCTTCCAGCAGGGTAAATACTACTCCCATATTCCGGAACACAATTTCCTGTGGTTCAGAAATAGGTTTCTTTCCTCCGTTGGTGCCGGTCCAGTACCGGAAATAATTGTAGATTTTTTCCCTGATATCTTCATTCACAATACCAAACTTGAGAAATTCGTAGATGAACAATTGTATTTCATAAGGAGTTACCCACAGTTCATCCTCAAATTCATCCGCGGCATATATCTTTTTAA
>NZ_DATCVJ010000657.1:0-6140 GCF_036566945.1 Chitinophaga sp.
TAGCGGAGCGACCGATTGGCAAGACCTGTTTTACAGAAAGGGCATCATACAGAACTACGATCTCTCTGTTTCCGGCGCCAACGATATGATGAACTACCGGATCAGCGGTAACTATTATGATGAAGATGGTACGATCAAAGGTACCGGGTTTAAACGCTATACTATTTCTACCGCCCTGGGCGTAAAAATGAGTTCCAAACTCAGTGTGGATGCGCTGTTTCGTCTTAGCCGTGGCGATAGATCGCGTGGACGCGGACAAGCCCCCGGGGAAGATGTGATTCCATTATTGGATGGACAGTATCGCTCTTCTCTTTTTAATTTGTCTGATGTCGATAAAAGTAATTACATAGGTGATTTTTCCTCTGGCCGTGATAAAAATATCAATGATGATATCACCGCCAGTCTTTCCCTGAACTATGACATTACACCCCGGTTGCGTTTTTCTTCTATGGGGTCTTTGCAATCCAGCATCAATTCCCGGGATATATTCAGGCCGGGTGAGTTGAACACTGCAGGATTGTCGTACGCACAAAGCAATAAATCAAGGTATGAAAATGTGAACCTGGATAATACGCTGAACTTTAATACCAACCTGGCAAACAAAGATCATCACCTGAACATATTGCTGGGTAATACCATCAATAATGTGAAGAATGAATACACCGGTATCGGCAGCGGGTCGCTGGGTAATGATAATATAAAGGTGGTACAGGGATTTGATGTTAACTACCTCGCTTATTATGATGCTTATGGTAACATCATCTCCGGCTCCAATTACGAATCTGCAGGTATGTTGTCTTTCTTCTCCCGTGTTAACTATGATTATAAAGAAAAATACCTGTTATCATTTGCTTACAGAGCGGATGCTTCTTCCCGTTTTGGCCGTAATAGCCGCTGGGGTTACTTCCCATCTGTATCTGCAGGTTGGAACGTAACAGATGAGCCATTTATGGAGCCGGTGAAGAAATGGATGGACATGTTTAAGATCCGCGGTAGCTTTGGTGTTACCGGTAGTTTGCCCAATGGTTTTTATCTGCCTTACAATACTTACAGCATCAACCAGGGAACGTATGGTGGTTCTACCGGAGGTACTTATAATGGCGTGAACGCGGTAACGCCTAATTTCCAGGGTGGCGTGGCACAGGATGGATTAACCTGGCAACAGGCGCTTCAAACTAATATCGGTTTTGATGCGAGCTTTTTCAACGGACGTATTAACGTGACCGCAGACGCGTTCAACAGGGGAACTTCTAAAATGTTGTTTGACCTGTTGCTGCCTGCTACTACCGGTTACGATAAAGTAAATACCAACGCGGTAGATGTACGCAACATTGGTGCGGAAATTAATATCTCGGCACATATGCTCCCTCCCAACCAGGCATTCCAGTGGACCACTCGTTTAGTAGCGTCTGCTGTAAAAAACCAGATCGTTAAGCTACCTAATGGTAACCGTGACCTGATGGTGACAGACAACAACACCGGTATGACCTATGTGCTGACCAAAGGCCGGGCCATCAACGAGTTCTATATGATTAAGAGCAACGGCGTTTACAAATCTGAAAAGGACATTCCATTTAATCCTTATACCGGTGAAAAACTGACCTACTGGAATGGTAACCATACCGTGCAGGCAGGTGATTTCATCTGGGCCGATCAGAATGGTGATTATGATGTATGGGACTGGAATGACAAAGTTCGCGGAGGTAATCCGAATCCGGCTGTCACCGGTGGTTTCAGCAATAATTTTACCTATAAAGGCTTTAGCCTGGAAGTATATGTTACTTTCCTGCTGGGCCGTGATATCTACAACAAATATATGTCCGACAGGCTGATTGGACTAACGACCAAATATGCACAGATTGCTGCCATAGACCCCAATACGATCGATAGCTGGCACAAGGAAGGCGACAATGCCCAATATGCAGAGGTAATACCTTACAGCAAAAATTATTATTACCAGTTCCTGCCATTTTCTACTGCTTTTGTTGAAAACGGTAATTATGCACGTATCAAATATGTGAATCTTTCTTACACATTCAGCCGCAAATTCCTGGATCGTGTCAAACTTCGTAATCTCCAGATCTATTCTGTAGTGGATAACCTGATGATGTTCCAGAAGGCCAGCGTGCCTGATGCGGAAGCAGTGGATGAGAAAGGTACTTATACCGGCGGTGGCTACCCGATCCCGAGAAAATTCACGCTGGGTATAAATGTTGGTTTTTAATTTTTAAAAGAAGTTGTTATGAATTGTCTTAAGCATATTTTAGTGATAATAGCAGCAGGTTTGGTATTGTCCCCATTCACCTCCTGCAAAAAACTACTGGACCAGAGTCCGGTTAATTCGCCCTATGGTCCTGTGTTCTGGACCAACCAGCGTGACGCGGAGCAAGGCATAGCGGGTGATTACGCATTATTACGAAAGGCTTTAACGTCCAATACGGAATATGAGGAGAATATGTCGCATTTTGCGTATGGTTCGTTACCTGCTTTTGAGTTTTTTGATTACACCCAGTATGACGTACAGTTTCTGGTGAAAGGTGGAGATGGTTTTAATAATGCAGATTTTATTGGTAGTTACCTGGAGCCTTATCATGATTGGACTCCTTACTATAAGGTGGTTACGCAGTCCAACCTGGTGCTGCATCATCTGCCACTGATACCGGATGAAAAATTCACGGACCAGCCAACTAAAACCCGCAACCGTTTAATGGGAGAGGCCTACTTTCTACGTGCCTTTACTTATTTTTATATGGCCCGTATCTGGGGAGATGTACCACAGGTACTGACGTATGATGATAATCCTGGACAGGCTACCAACCTGCCACGGGTAAATGAAAAAATCATCCTGGATAGTTGTATCAGGGATCTCAAAAATGCTATCAGCCTGCTGCCAATGGCTTACACCAATGGCTCAGAAAGGGCAGTGAGAGCCAACAAAGGCGCTGCTTTTGGCTTGCTGGCGCATGTGTATATGTGGAGGAATTTTCTGAATAAAGGAGGGGTAGCTACGGATCTTACCAATGCCATCGCGGCGGTTGATTCAGTAGTGGCAAGTGGTCAATACGAGTTATTGCCAGCTGTAAGCTATCCGAAAATATTCCATGGCAAATCCAATGAAGGGGTTTTCGAAATCAATATGCAGGTAGGAAACGGTGAACAGCAGGTGGAAAAAGGATTCTACTATTCTATCCTGAAAGATCCTTTTATTCGGAACAAGAGCGATAAGGTGGATGCGCCTAACCTGGACCTGATCTCCAGTCTCTACGATGACGATGAAGATGAACGTTTACAGTATTTCTTCTCCACCCTGGACGCAGGCAATGCTTACAACTCCGTGATCTGCAAATTTGCAGGGCCTAACAGGGAGAACATTTATTACAAAAATCCGACAACTTTCACAGAGGCCGCAGTAGATGCCAACATCATCCTGATGCGCTATGCGGATCTGATCCTGTTACGTGCGGAGGCTTATGCCGATCAGGGCAAAAGCGGCGATGCACTGGCAGATATCAATATGGTAAGAGCCCGTTCACATGCTTATTTGATGACGATGGATGACATTGATGATATAAAATGGGAAGTAATGCGCGAGCGCTCCCGCGAGTTATATGGGGAAGGGCAGCGTTGGTATGACCTGGTACGTACCGGTTTGCTGACTAACGCAGACATCGCAGGTGGTAATTTCCCGCAGAGTCGTTTTGATGCAGAGGGCTGGAAATGGCCGGTAGGACGGGTATTGTTCCTGAACAACAGTGTCATCACTCAAAATGCTTTCTGGCTGGGAAGAGTGAAATAGTGTACGCAATTATTATGATCGTTTAAAAGAACTGACATGAAAAAATTAGAAATATTTATAGCCAAAGGTGGATGGGGGCTGTTGCTGGCAGTGCTCTTGTTTACAGCCTGTAAAAAAGATGACCACTTTAAAGGTGGAAGTCCTACAAACGCCCAAACTGATTTAACCACCTATGATTACCTCAAGGCCAACCCGCTGTTTGATACGCTGATCTCGCTGATAGATAAAGCAGGTTTAAAAGAAACGGTCAACAGCAATGTCACTTTTATGGCGCCTACCGATTATTCCATCAAACAGTTTCTGAAAGCTCGTACCAAGGAGTTACAGCTCGAGTTAAATGATGAAAACGTTCAGTATACGTTAGATAGTCTAAAAACACCTGAGCTGCGTGATTCCCTGATGGCCTACATATTTGACGGAAAAATTCAGCGCTCAGATCTTTCACTGGAACAACAGCTGTATAAGAATAAAATGGGGGAAGATTTCTCTATCAGACTAAAGAAATCGGACGATTATGGTGGCATCCTATCTGCAGGTGTACAGTATATGTATGTGGCAAAAATTATCAACGGACTTGATCCGGATCCACTGCCAGATAACTTTCTGGACGATGACAAGGACAGAGAAAGCGTATTGCAAACCAGCGGTATCATCACCAAAACAGGCATACTGCATGTATTGGGCAATAAACACACCTTCTATTGGAGGTAGTCTTACCACTATAAACTTAACATTATGTCTGATAAATATAACGTGAAAAAATTAATAAGCGCTGCCATCCTGCTGGGCATCCTGTCCGCTGGTTGCAAGAAAATAACGGAAGGTTTTTTAAGCGATGGACTGTATGTACCGGATGCACCGCTCACGATTCAGCGTGGAAATCCATTCCAGAAAACCAGTGCTATCCTTGCCGATGGAACCACTCAGCCGATGACCATCAAACTGATAGATGTTCGGAGAGCAGATACGCATCAACATGCCGATGAGTTTTTTAAAGAATACCCGGTATATGTATATACCGCTGCTGTAGATCCTGCTGTGGATACCACTATTGAGCAGGTGAACAAAAAACGTACGATCAAACAATTAAAACCATTTGAGTTCCTGAGCAGCGGGCAATTTGTATTTAACGGCGCCACCGACAGTTTGCCGCTGGATGTTACCTACGAATATGATATAGAAGTATCCAATGTGGCTGGTTCGAAACTATATAAAAATATAGCGACGATGACGACGGTCGATCCACCGTTGATTACCGAAACAACCGCCAATTGCAACTTGTTCCCGGATGATGGTTCTGCTACTATTGGAATGGGAGCACCTACCATGACGATCACCAGGGTAAGTGAAAGCGGAGCCTCCGTTATCCTGAAGCTGACCGATAAAAACGGCAATCCGTTTAATCCTAAAAAAGGGGAAATCATCAAACGTGGTGACCGTCCCATTTTCGAAAACTATGCGAGATTTCATCCGATCGAATATACAGATACGGCTATGATCTGTAATTTCGAAATCGCGCCTTTCCCTTTAAGTAAATATTCCAACGCCGGTACCAACTGGAACTACCTGATGTACTATCGTATTCCATCTGCTTTCGTAAAAGTGGATAATACGCTTACGAGTAAGGTGGGAAGCGTGAACCCGTTGTTTGCATTCCGTTTGATGAAAGCAGGGGTATATGTGGTGGAACTCAGAATGCCGAAGACGACAAGGATAAGTAATTAAATATGTCGCTATTATACACAGCAGCGGAGAACATACCTCATGTTCTCCGCTGCTGTTTTATGAAAGGGGGAAAGCCGCTAGAAACTGATGTAAAGCGGTCACATCTTCCTGCAAATGAAGCGCAGATACCACAACCCTGTTAATCACCGGACTATGTGGTTGCGGATAAGGGAAGCTGGAAATAATCACATCTTTGTCCAGCAAATACTGAACGATTTTTTCTCCTGTGGGTAAAATGAACATGGGCAGGCCATGTGGATTATGCACGGCTGAACCGGCTGTCAGATGCAGGAGGTAGGCGATGTTTTGCTTTAATGATCTGCGCATTTTTTGAATCAGTTCTCCGGCATGCAGCCACGCATAGGCGTTGGCAGGCATCATCGGTGTGCTGCCTGCGTATACCGGCTGTTTTTTTACACCCATGATATCGGCTGCATGACCAGCTACCACGCCGCCTTGTACGCTGTAAGCCTTTGCCAGGGAGGCGGTAAGCAGATAGCGGATATGCGGTGCAGGTGGTAAAAAATGAATACAACCTTCTCCTGTTGGCCCCAATACACCGATGCCATGCGAATCATCGGCTATCACCAGCACCTTGCGCTGTAGTTCTGTGAGCCAG
>NZ_DATCVJ010000658.1:0-6678 GCF_036566945.1 Chitinophaga sp.
CCTTTACGGTGCAAACCGGGAAAGACAGTACCGCCGTTACCGTAGCTTCCGGCAAGGTAAGACTGGGACTGGAAGGCGATACCTCCGCTGTGATACTGAGTAGCGGACAACGAGGTATATGGGGAAATGGACAGTTATATGCCCGTAATAACAACAATCCCAATTTCATTGCCTGGAAAACCGGAATTTTGCAATTTAATGATCTATCACTTCTTGAAATATTGCCACAATTAGCCGACTTTTACGCAAAAGAAATCAGGGTGGATGATCAATACAGGGAAATAGCATCGCAGCAGAAAGCTACGATCACGTTCCGGAACCAGTCCTGTGATGATGTTTTGCATGAATTACAACTATTGCTTGGCTTTAAATACCAACAAGACGGCGACACCATCGTCATCAGCCAGTAGCCACTTAGCCCGATTTTTATACATACTCCTTTTTATCTTGTTCCTGCTGCCGGTGATGACGCTGCGGGCGCAGAACAGCGGAAATGATTTATTGCAGCAGGCTTATACCCCTCCTTCGAAACAGGGAACCATTCTCTTCTTCATACAACATATACAAAAGTCTACCGGTACCAATATATCCTACAGTTCCAGCTTCCTGCACCTGAACAAAAAAGTACAACTAAACGGTACAGAACATACCACCGGCGCAGTATTGACCACTATTCTGCAGGGAACCGGCATACAGGCCGCTGCCCTGAATGGAAAAATATTCCTGCTCCGGGAAAGTTCCCAGCCCCAGTATTATACTATTAGCGGCTTTGTAAAAGAAATTAACAGTAATGAGCTGATCATCGGGGCATCGGTATACGACCCCGTTACCAAAAAAGGTACTGAAACCAATGCCTTTGGATTTTACAGTCTGCAGGTGCCTGATACCTGCCAGGGGATCGTATTTTCACATATCAACTATACACCGGTTTTCCAACACCTCCCCCCTCCCGATGACGGACAGCTGGACATCCATATGGACTTCCGCAGTATGTTGCAAACGGTGGTGGTAAATGGTGAAAAGGAAGCGGTGACCTCCCAGCCCGGCTACATTAATATGCCGGTAGGTTATCTATCCAGCTTTCCGGCCTTGCTCGGAGAAAAAGATGTGTTGAAATCACTGCAGCTGTATCCCGGTACCAGCAGCTCGCTCGAAAGCAGCAGTAACCTCCTCATCAGAGGGGGCGGCGCTGATCAGAACCTCTACCTGCTGGATGGTGTTCCGCTGTATCATACCGGCCATTTATTTGGCCTCTTTTCTATTTTTAACGGAGATGCCGTAAAAGATGTGTCGTTATATAAAGACGCATTCCCGGCGCGTTATGGCGGACGACTTTCTTCTGTAGTGGATATCCGTACAAAAGATGGTAACATGAAGGAATGGCATGGAAGCCTTACCCTCAGCCCTGTTTCCGGCAATGTATTGCTGGAAGGGCCGATTGTAAAAGATAAAAGCTCTGTGTCCCTTTCAATACGAAGATCATTGGTAGATATTTTGTATGGCGCTAAATATCTCAGCGACTACGGCAAGTATTACCTCTATGATGTCAACTTCAAACTAAACCAGATTATTGACAATAAAAACAGGCTTTACGTTAGCTTTTATAAAGGGCAGGATAAAATGTTTATCCAGAGCATCAGGCCTGTTACAGAGCTGTTTGATGATTACAATTTTGATTGGAGTAATATCACTGCAGCTGCTAAGTGGACGCGGGTAATCAGTCCCAGGATATTTTCCAATACCATTGCTACCTACAGTCGTTTTTATAATGTATTCACCCAGAATTCCGTCATTCCGCTTTCCTACTACGACTCGCTGTTCGTAAAGGGAAAAGGCGTTTCCAGGGTGAGGGATATTGCTATCAAAAACGAAACAGAATATTATATCAGTAATGTCCATCATCTTTCTTTCGGTGGCGGCTATACGTACCACAACTTTGCTCCCACGGCGTATCAGAACAATATTTCTGCAGGAGAAGCTACCAAACGAAAGGCGCCGATATATTACATGTCTGAGTTTTCTGCTTATGCAGAAGATGAACTCAGTTTGTTGAACGACCGGCTGACGGTAAGGCCGGGATTACATTTCGGCGCGCTGGCGCAACGCAACTCTTTTTATGCGAGCCTGCAACCGCGCATCATGGTACGCTGGCAGCTACCACAATCGCAGTACATACAGTTATCTTTTGCAAAAATGACCCAGTTTGTGCATCAGCTTACCACCCCGGTGATCAATCTGCCTACCGATCTGTGGGTGCCCAGCACCGAGGATATTAAGCCGGAACAAGCCTATTCCTACGGACTGGCCTATCAACGGCAATGGGATAATACCTGGCGGTTTAATGTAAACGTGTACTACAAACAGCTGAAAAATCTTGTGACCACCAACACCGTGCTGAATATATTTGACAACTCTGATCTGTGGGAAAAAAAGGTAATTGCCGGCAACGGCTATAACTATGGCAGTGAGGTACTGCTGGAAAAAACACAGGGCAAGCTGACGGGAATTTTTTCGTACACGCTTTCCTGGGCCTGGCGGCAGTTTGACCGGTTGAATGGTGGCAAAATGTTTCCTTATAAAGAAGACCGCCGGCATAATATTTCCCTGGCGCTCAAATACCGGTTTAATCCGAAATGGAATATTGCTGCCACTTATAAGTTCGCCTCTGGTGCACCTTTTACCTTGCCGGTACAGATATTCCCCGACTTCGATTGGGGCCGTAATATCAAAGGATACCTGGATGAGCGTTATTCGCCGTTCTCCACCTATCAGGTCAATTATCTTCCTTATATAGCCCGGTTGAATAACTACCGCTTAAACCCTGTGCATCACCTGGATGTAGGCGCCACCCTGAACCTTGGTAACGAAAGGCGTTTCCAGCATGTGATTTCAGGAGGCGTGTATAATATCTACAACCGTAGTAATCCGTTTATCGTCACCTTTGATAAGTTTTCTTTCCTGGAATACGATAACATTTCTGCTTTGCAGTTATATCAATATAGTTTGTTCAGGGCGCTACCATACCTGAGTTATACTTTTAAATTTTAGTCATGAAGTACCTGTTTATATTATTGCCGATAGTGTGTTTGATATTGCTGCAGGGATGTGAGCAGCAACTCCCGCTTCCGCCCAAGAACGGGGCTTCGCGGGGAGTAGTTTATGCCGAACTGGTGGCCAACGACGAGCCGGAGGTACGCGTAGGCAAAAGTAAACCGGTATCAGGGCCTTACCTAGACAATGGATTTCAGCTCGTAGAAGATGCCAATGTTCAGCTGATGGATAAAAACGGGATGGTGCTGGAAACCCTCTCTTATGTAGATGACTCCACTAACCCGATGAGTGTTTACCGCGGTAAAACAAAACTGGATGCTGGTAAAAATTATAAACTCCAGGTAAACGTCCCAACGCTGAAACCCATTACAGCCATGGCTTCTATCCCACCTCCGTTTAAGGTGGACCTTCAGGATACCCTGCGTTCATTACTCAATGGCCGACCAGTGTTGCGCTTTCATTTTACCGTATATCCGTTACCGGGAGTAAAACAATACCTGGTGATGGAAGCATTGAAACAAAGTGTAGACGTGGATACCACCTTTATGTATCAGGGGGTGAGATATCGTAAAAGCGAGCATGCTAACTGGTATGACCTGGTAAAAAATTCACCCGGCGCACAAGCCAGGAAAGATAGTTTTTTCCTGAACGACTACCTCCGTATTCCCTGCTATACACAGGATGAAAATGCGGATAACAACCAGGTGGGGGGCCTCAACGAAAATTATAACAGCATTCTGTTTACACAATTAGGTAAACCATTGACTACTTATTTCTACATCAATGCTACCGCCCTCAGCTCTGATCCCACAGAAGGAATTGTGCCTGTAGGAAGAGTGCTGGTATATGTGAAATCTGTTTCGAAAGAATATTATGATTTCCTGCTGACTTATGAAAAGGTAAAGCGTAATCCCGGACTTAACAGTCTTATACAGGCTATTCAGCTGAAAAGCAATACTGCCGGTGGATTGGGCATTGTAGGCGGGAGCTATCAGAGGGTATATTATCTCTATTATGATAACCTCTAAGCTGTTAGCTGTTAGCTGTTAGCTGTTAGCTGTTAGCTGTTAGATAAGTGCGGAGCCTACCGATGTTATGTTCATCATTCGCACTTATCTAACAGCTAAAAGCTAAAAGCTCTCTGCTGTTAATCATTCGCGCTTATCTAAAAGCTAACAGCTAAAAGCTAACAGCTCTCTGCTAATGTACTTCATATACGTTGTCTTGTTTATCAATATCTGCTGCCCAGGTGCTACCGAGGGTTACTTTTTTTATTTTTTTGGGAGATGGAAACGCGAGTGATACTGTTTTGTTTCCCTTTTCCCAACAGGCAATACTCTTGTGTATTTTAGTGGTGGTATTGTCTTCAAATAAAACGGTCAGATCTACCGGTACTGGTTTGTTGCCTTTAGAGATGATTTCTACCAGGCCTTGTTTTTCTTTTTGTGTAACGCTGTTGATCGCCAGATCAGGATAGCCGTTGTCGAAGAACCAGCTTTTCCAGAACCAGTCCATATTTTTTCCTGCGCCGGTATTCATACAATAGAAGAAATCATAGGGTTGCGGATGTTTGCCATTCCATTGAGAGATATAATAATGCAGGGCTTTCAGAAAAAGACTATCGCCCAGCATATCTTTTACATACAGGTATCCCAGGGCTGGTTTGGGATAGGAATTGGTGACATAGGCATCTGTGGTTTGGTTGGAAGGCGTCATGATAGGCAGATCGGCGGCTTTACCGGCGATATAATTATAAGGCCCCATGCCATAGTCATCCACGATGGCACTGTCGATGCAGGGTGAAATAACCCATTCTCCTATCGTGGCCCAGCCTTCGTCCATCCAGGCGTAAATGGTTTCGTTGGTACCCATATAAAAAGGAAACATCGTATGAAATATCTCATGGTCGGTGAGTTCAATCGCCTGGGCTTTATCTGCCAGGGGGTTATCATTCACCATCATCGGATATTCCATCTGATCGAGTCCATCGAACACGGTTTCATGATTATACGGGTAAGGCCACTTGGGAAAGTAGTGACTCATTTTATCTACCGTGATACGGGCGTAGTTGACCACATCAAAGAAGTCGGCGTGTGCGGCGTTAAAAGCAACGTCAACGCGGGTACGCCTTTTTGTGATAGCATCCACTTCCACGCTGGTGGCCTTCCAGAGGTAATGATTGCTCAGTCCTATGGCAAAGTCGGTCACGTTGGCGGCTTCATAGCGCCAGGTCTGGGTGTTTTTATTACGCGTGATGTCACCGGCTGTAATATCATTACTATCAATGACGGTAATGATACTATTACTTTTTTCTGCGGCGGCGATGCGTTGCGCATATTTATCGGTGTATACCTCACTGGTATTTTTCAGATCGCCGGTGGCCCATACCTGGTAGTTGCCTGGCACTGTAATGGCTACACGAAAATCGCTGAAGTCGTTATAGAATTCCTGCGTCCCCACATAGGGGATCATATCCCAGCCGTTGATATCATCGTACACAGCGATACGGGGAAAGAAGTACGCAATGAAATAAGCGCCGGTATCGACTGATCCCGTTCTGATATGTGTATTTTCATTCAGGGTATAGGCGAAGTCCAGGTCGAAGCGGGCTGTTTGTCCGGGATACAATTCAGGTATACTCACGGGCATATTAGTTCCCCGTGTGGGTGTTGGCACTGGTTTATCTGTACCATTTACCTTCATATTTTTGATAACTACTCCGTCCGACAGGTCATCCGGGGCAATGCCCATACTTCTGATGGCGCCTTTCTGATAGAGGTTAGGAAACAGTTTAAAGTTGACCATGTGCAGCGTATCGGGGCTATTGTTTACATAGCTGATTTGTTCTGTGCCCGACACGAGGTTGGTCACCGGATCAAATGTAACCCTGATATCATATCCGGCTTTATTCTGCCAGTATTTACTTCCGGGAGCTCCACTATAGGTGCGGGTTTGCTGATCATATGCCTTCCTGATGCTCAGGGGCATATATAATGGGGTTTGGGCGATGGCCTGCTGACCGATTATCAGTGCCAGTAAAAAAACACAATATTTCCTCATAAGCTGTAAAAAAGCAGTAGCTTCAAATGTAGGAAATTACCGGGAAAGCGCACGGCAGACAGGCTGTAAAAAATGCGTCAGAGATGGGTGGTATCCGGGGGCATCATCGGCGTTTTTATGGAATCCGCGGGCGCGAGGGGCGTTTTTAAAGAATCTACCGGCGTATGAAGACTATCTGAAGGAGCTGCCGTACTATCTTTACCGTTAGCGCCTTTACCTGGTAAAGGAATGGTAGGCGCCGTACTACGACGCTTGGAAGAATAGGTGCCTGCAGTTCCCTGTTGCTGCATATCTTTCATTGTTTTTTTATCAAAAAGATATTTAGGATGTTTTTCGGGCCTGAGTCCCCGGTCAAATTGCGCTTCCGCCCCTACTGCGGGTGCCGTGTAAACTTTTTGGGAAGAATGACACGCAAGGAGCGAAATGAAAGCAGTCAGTACCAGGTACTTCATGAAAATTAAGTATGAGCGTGAGTATAGATAAGGGAAGGGGGGACAGTTATTTAACGTATAAAAGGGCGGTTTTATTGTTAAGAGGCGGAGGGGAAGGCCTTCGGCCTTTGTCTTT
>NZ_DATCVJ010000659.1:0-3678 GCF_036566945.1 Chitinophaga sp.
AGCTCTCCGGCACTTATTCCATCTCACCAGGGCTTGTTGCCGAAATGAGATACCAGTATGAACAACAAACAAGTTCTACGTGGAACATGAGTAACGCTGAATTATATTATAGCCGTAACCTTACCAACCTTTATACGCAGCTGGTTGACAGTAAACCAGTTTACGGCATTCCAGTTGGCGCAATCCTGGATCAAAGCACTGAGCAGCTAACAACCCATTCCGGACGTGGACAACTAAACTATGACCGCTCATGGAACAAACACCAGCTTGCAGCATTGGCCGGAATGGAAATAAAACAGTCCAAAACGATTTTCAACACCGGCAGAACCTATGGCTATGATCCGGACCTGCTTACGTACTCAAATATCAACTATGTTGATTATCTGCCTACATACATGAATCTGAAAGGTGACCAGCAGGTATATGATCCAAAGGATTTTAATAAGTTCGTATACCGCTTTGTTTCCTATTATGCCAACGCTTCATATACCTATGAGAACAAGTATATTATTTCAGCGAGCACAAGAAAGGACGCCAGTAACGTTTTTGGGGTCAGAAGTAATCAGAAGGGCGTTCCCCTGTGGTCAGCAGGGCTACGCTGGAATATTTCTCAGGAAAACTTCTACGATTCCGATATTTTCCCGGTGCTGGCGGCACGTCTAACATATGGCTACAGTGGCAATACCAGTAACCGGTTATCTGCCTATACCATCATTAGCTATAATCCGGCTGGTTACAACTATCTGATCAATGAGCCGTTTGCCACCATCACTACGCCCCCTAATCCTGATCTGCGTTGGGAGAAAACAGCTACCACTAATTTTGGTATTGATTTTAGAACCAAAAGGGACATACTCAGCGGAAGCGTTGATCTATATAACAAAAAAAGTACCGACCTGATTGGCAATACTCCATTAGATCCAACCACCGGCGTAACAACTATGACCATGAATTCCGCCAGTATCAAGGGTTACGGATTGGATATTTCCATTGCGGGAAAGATTATAGATAGGCAGCAATTAAAGATAGCCGCCAATTTACTTTTCAGTTACAACACGAATAAAGTTACCAGATACCAATATAAGTATAGTAAAGCTATCAGTTATTTGGGGTCTGGTATTAACCCATTGGAAGGCAAACCTACAGATGCCTTATTAAGCTATCGCTGGGAAGGCCTCGATGACCAGGGTAATCCACAGGGCTGGCTGGCGGGTAAGGTAAGTTCAGATTATTCAGCTATTCGCAGTAAAACATCACTTGATGATCTGGTGTACAGTGGCCGATCATTGCCACCATTTTATGGCGCATTCAGGCCCGTTATTACTTTCCGGCGCTGGAGCCTGAGTGCTAACATCACCTATAAGCTAGGACATTATTTTAGAAGAAATTCCATCAACTATTCTGCCTTATATCAGAACTGGAATGGTCATAGTGATTTCGCTGGCAGATGGCAGCAACCAGGTGATGAGAAAACCACCACAATACCGTCTATGGTGTACCCTGCGAACAGCTATCGGGACGAATTCTATCTGCAATCTGCTGTATTGGTCGATAAAGCTGATATTATCCGCTGGAAGGATATTAGTCTGCAATACAACTATGTTCCTGTAGGAAGATCATTCTTTAAACAGCTTCAAATTTTCCTATACCTGGACAATATCGGAACGATCTACCGCGCAACCAGGTATAATGTAGATCCTGAGTACGGAACGATGGTTCCTCCACGCAGTATATCCTTTGGTCTAAAAACGTCTTTGTAAACTTTCTAAAAACAGAAGCCATGAGATACTATAAATATATATCGATCATCTGTTTCCTTTTAACAGTACTACTATGCCTAAATGCTTGCCGTAAATACCTGGATGCAAAACCTGACAATAAAATGGTGGTACCGGCAACCATAAAAGATTTGCAGGCCATGCTTGATGATGTGGCTACTATGAATCTTTCATGGCCAATCGCCGGGGAGATAGCTGCTGATAACTACTATTTACTTTCCAGTAGCTGGTCCGGTCTGTCCTCTATTACGGACAGAGAAAATTATATCTGGAAAGATGATGTAAGTAATGATATGGATTGGAGTTTATCATACCGGATTGTATTTAAAGCTAATGTAGTCCTGGAAAAATTAAATGACATTGATCCCGCACCCGGAGAAAAAGACGAATGGCTAAGGCTAAAAGGTAGCGCATTGTTCTTCCGGGCTTTTTCGTTTTATATGATTGCCCAGGAATTCACGCTACCATACGATCCCAATACCGCACAGTCGGCGTTGGGTATCCCACTGAGATTGACTGCTGATGTAAATGAAACATCTACACGTACATCCGTAGAAAGCACCTATGCCGCCATCATAAGCGATCTGGAAAATGCAGCCCAACTGCTGCCGGTAAATACATCCTATAAAACAAGACCGTCCAGATTAGCGGCTTTTGCCTTACTCTCCCGCGTTCACCTCACGAAAGGAGACTATACAAAAGCCTGCTTATTTGCTGATTCCTGCATAAAAAATGGAGCGCAACTCATGGACTACAACGAACTAAACCCCAATTCCGATGAACCTTTGAAGCGATTTAACAATGAGGTCATTTTTCATGTGGCTGCGAATTACTCGTATTGTCTTGATCCATCTATCTGTAAGGTTGATACAGCCCTGGCTGTGTCTTATTCGTCTGATGATCTACGAAAGCAGCTTTTCTTCAGAACTAATACTGACGGCAGTAAGGCTTTTCGCGGAAATTATGATGGTAGCAACTCATATCAGCTGTTTACTGGTTTGGCTACTGACGAGGTTCTTCTCACAATGGCAGAATCCCTTGTCAGGATTGGGAAAAACACAGAAGCGTTACAAACACTGAATGACTTCTTAAAACGCAGGTATGATAACACCAGATTTATTCCGGTAACTGACACGGATAAAGATCGTCTGCTGTCATTAATCCTAACAGAAAGAAGAAAGGAGCTGCCCTTCCGGGCCATAAGATGGGGGGATCTCCGAAGGTTAAATAACTCCGCCACCACCTCTGTCATTATTAACCGGCAGGTCAATGGAGCGACCTATACCTTACCTCCCCATGATCCACGCTATGCCATGCAAATACCCAATAACGTAACAGCTATTGTTCCAACCATACAGAAAAACCCAAGATGAAAAAGGCAGGTGTTTAACACCTGCCTTTTCTTTTAAGGTTTAAAAACTACTCTGCCCGCAATAGGTGTACCTGCATCAATATCCCCCTGGATATTATTCAATGCCGTTGCATCCGGTAAGCTATTACTGGCATTCTTCTCTACCCGGATTGCACACAACTGGCTTCCATTTAAGCAACCTGTTGACGCTACCTCATGATAATTTGCAGGATTCGCTGTTCCTCCTGACTGAGTAGGGGAATACTCGAACCAGGCCATTGCACGACTTCCTGCAGATGAAGATGCCTTCATAGCATATGCTCCCCCGATAGCTCCTATAAGGGCAATACCGGCAAACAGCAACTTAACTTTTTTCATAACATTGTTTTTAAAATGGTGAAAGAAATGATTGCTACTGTGCTTTTTGTACGCAGGTGACAGGCAAAACCCGCATTGCGCCGCAATAACTTATGTATGGGTCTATTTATTATGTCCTAAATACTTGACCAAAGAAAAAGAACAGACGAGACTATAAAGGCTACCACACCT
>NZ_DATCVJ010000660.1:0-3012 GCF_036566945.1 Chitinophaga sp.
ATAAAAAGAAAGGCGACTATACTGAAGCCATGAATGCCGCCGATTATGCCTTCTCCCTGGAAATAAGAAATATAAAACAGATAGAAGCAGTTAAAGTGGCAGAGATCCAGGCAAAATATGAAACAGAGAAGAAAGACCGCAATATTGCGGAACTGAGCAGCCGGAATGTGTTAAATGAAAAAGTGATCCGCCAGCAACGATGGACGCTGGCACTGGCCTCACTGGTATTCATTGGCCTCCTTTTATTCTTCTACATTATACACAGACAATACCGGTTGAAAGAAAAAAACAAATTACTGCAATCGGAAAACAGCCGGCTGAATATTGAACAGAAATTACTACAGGCCCAGCTCAATCCACATTTCATATTTAATTCCATTGCCAACCTGCAAAGCCTGGTGGCTTCCGGCGATACCAAAGAATCTGTCCGCTACCTGTCGGCCTTTTCCGGACTACTCCGCAGTGTACTGGAACAAAGCAGGCGGGATTTTATCAGCCTGGAAGAAGAAGTGACTTCTCTGAAAAATTACCTTCAGCTGCAACAGATGCGCTTTGCCGGGATTTTCGACTATGAGGTAACGGTGGCCGATAATCTCTATCCGGAAGAGATCCTGATTCCACCTATGTTGGTGCAACCTTTTGTGGAAAACGCCATAGAGCATGGCTTCCGGAATATTCAATACAAAGGCATGTTAAGGGTATCCTTCAGGGCGGTGAACAACCAGGTACTCATCCTGGTAGATGACAACGGTACCGGCATTACCCCTAAAGAGGAAGGGCAGCAAAAGAAAAAAAGATCCCTTGCCGGAATTATCCTGAAGGAAAGACTGCAAGTGCTTTTCAAGTCCAATGGGCAGGAAGCCAACTTTGATATTGAAAATAAAACAGGCGACGGAGCACATGGCGTTACCGTACGCATTGTAATACCGGAAATTAAAGATTAAACCAGAAAAGAAGCATATATGAAGCTGTATATTCTTGAAGATGAAACGCTGATACTGAAACACCTGTTACAGGTAGTTCAAAGCATTCCCTTTGTTCAGGTGGTGGGTAATTCACAGGAAGTAGCACAGGCCGCGAGGGAGATTCCTGCCTTGAAACCAGATATTATTTTAGCAGACATCCGGCTGAAAGATGGCGATAGTTTCCGGTTATTTCATGAAATAGGAAATGAAGGATTCCAGGTTATTTTTCTGACGGCTTACGATCAATATGCCATACAGGCACTTAATATGGGGGCTTTCGGCTACCTGTTAAAACCCATAGACGAAGCGGCTTTAACGGACATGCTGAACAAATGTTTCCATCAAAAGAAGCAGGAACATGTGGAGCAGCAACAACTGGAAATAGCCCGGCAACATTATATGTCGCAGGGCAGCACCATCCCTAAACGGCTTGCATTAAAAAGCCTTGAATATATAGAAATCGTTGCTATAGAAGATATCATGTATTGCAAGAGTGATAAGGGCTACACTACCTTCTACCTGAAAAATAAACGCGAAATCCTGGTATCAAAAGGCTTAAAGGATTATGAAAGTTTATTGTTGCCCTCCGGCTTTTTGAGATGTCATCAGTCTTACCTGGTTAATTTCCACTACGTGGAAAAATACTACCGGGAAGGATATTTAAAGATGTTGAATAATGAACAGGTGCCCGTTTCCAGCCGGAAAAAGGAAGAAGTACTCCATTACCTGGAGAATATTTCCTAGTTATTACACTCGCAGCGAACCACGGAAACCTCTGGCAGCATAATAAGATTCGGCGCCGTTATGATATACAAAAACGTGATCATAGCGGCGATCGCAAAAGAGGGCGCCCCCGAGTTTTCGTATAGCGGGTGGCGTTACTATCCAGCTGGAGGTCTTCAGGTCGAAATTGCCAAGTTCCTGCAGGCTGCTGTATTCTGTCTCTGTTAAAAGCGCAATACCCATATCTGCCGCCATCTGAACGGCACTATTTTCCGGTTTATGTTCTTTTCTTGACTCCAGCGCTTCATGGTCGTAACAAATGCTTCTGCGGCCCTTGGGGCTTTCAGCGGCACAATCGAAAAAAATGTATTCATCCGTTTTTTTATCATAGCCCACTACATCCGGTTCGCCGCCGGTTAACTCCATTTCATCGAGCGACCATAGTTTTTCCGGATTCGCTTCCAGCTTTGCCTCTACGGCAGTCCAATCGAGTCCTTTATGGCGGTTTTTATTTTTCTCGAAACGGGTTTTCAATACACTGAGTAGTGATTGGCTTTGTTCGGACGATAACTTTTTTTTACTGGTTTTCATGGTGCAACTGCTTTTGTATAAAATCTTTACAGGATGACCGGAAAGATAGGGAAAATTTCAAGATCAGTTAAACAATTGCCGGAATTCCAGGGGAGACTGGTTGGTTTTTATTTTGAATAGTTTACTGAAAGATTGTGGATGTTCAAAGCCCAGTTCGTAAGCAATCTGACTCACTGATAACCCAGTGCCAGACAGCTTTTCCTTCGCTTTTTCAATGAGCTTTTCATGGATGTGTTGCTGCGCGTTCTGTCCTGTGAGTGAACGTAACATATCGCTTAAATAGCGGGGTGAAAGATGGAGTTGTTCTGCCAGGTATTCCACGGAGGGAAGTCCTTTTTTTAATGCATCGGCCGAGTCGAAATAATCATTTAACAACTGCTCCATTTTCGTGAGCAAATCATGATTCACCGCTTTGCGGGTGATGAATTGCCGCTTGTAATAACGATTGCTGTAATTGAGCAATACTTCTATGTAGGAGATCATCACGTCCTGACTGAAATCATCAATGGGATTGTTGAGTTCCGTGTTGATCTGCTCCAGGATATCGAGGATAGTAGCTCTTTCTTTTTCAGAAAGATGAAGGGCTTCATTGGCTTCATAAGAAAAGAAACCGTAATTTTTGATATTTTTTCCTAATGGGTAGTTGCGGATAAAGTCCGGATGAATGAGCAGTGTAGCCCCAAAAAACTCGGTATCATTTTCAATAGATATGATTTGATGAGGGGCAGTGAAT
>NZ_DATCVJ010000661.1:0-17171 GCF_036566945.1 Chitinophaga sp.
AAAAATATATATTTGCTATAGGATAGTATAGTATAGGATAGTGTAATATTCACACAAAACACGCCTCCATCCGGTGCAGATAAGACAACAGATTCCATCGCAGCCATGGAATGACTCAGCCAAATGAAGATGAATGTGTGCTTCCTGTAGACGAATAGAATATTGCCACCAAATGAAATCATGGAATGAGTCAGCCAAAGAAGATAGCCTACGTGCTTCCTGTAGACGAATGGAATATTGCCACCAAATGAGATAGTGGAACGCGTCAGCCAAATAATGACAGTATAAGAAATTCCTGTAGATGAATAATATCAATTAAACAAATGACGATAGATTAGCAAATTTCCGGTTGTAAACGGAATGAATGAAGTAAACGTTATGAAATAAAACTGTTTCTCCTTTTTTAATAGTTGCCACGAATACTTATGATCACCGTTTGTCCGGTCGGATAATCGGTAGCATTGCTATGCTTTAGAATACGTTATGAAATTTTTATTCTTCCAATAATTGCTCCTAATATGTTCAGGAAATTTACTTGCTACAAGATGCGAATTACTGCCGGGCTGCCGGCCGTATTATCTGCTCCGCACTATCTGCTGCTCCTGCTGTTGTTGCTGACCGGCAGCGCCTATGCACAATCACCGGCCAGGATGACAATCACGGGATTGGTGAGTGATACCAGCGGCAGGGCCCTGGAAGGTGCCACCATTGCGGTAAACGGAATGCTTTCCAATGGAACGGCTACCGACCGGAATGGCAGATTTATACTGGAGGTGCCGATAGGGGCTACCATCCAGGTAACCTTTGTGGGTTTTGTTGAACACCGATTTGTGGTGACTGGCAATCAAAAGGATTATGCTATCCGGCTGAAAAGCGTGGTGGCTTCGGTAGATGAAGTCGTGGTGACGGCATTTGGGCGTAAGCAAAGACGGGAGGCTGTGGTGGGGTCGGTGACCAGCATCAATCCCGGCGATCTGAAAATTCCGACCAGTAATTTAACCAATGCGTTGGCCGGTCAAATGGCTGGTGTGATTGCCTTTCAGCGTGGTGGGCAGCCGGGAGCTGATAACTCCCAGTTTTTTATCCGCGGCGTTACCACGCTGGGATATAGTTCCAGTCCGTTGATCCTGGTAGATAACGTAGAGTTAAGCGCCAGCGACCTTGCACGTTTGCAGGTAGATGACATCGCCAGTTTTTCTATTTTGAAAGATGCCAGTGCAGCAGCCCTGTACGGCGCCAGAGGCGCCAACGGCGTGATTCTCGTGACTACCAAAGAAGGTAAGCCAGGTAAAGCCCGGGTAGCCGTGCGGCTGGAAGATGCTATTTCAACGCCTACACAAAACCTGAAACTGGCAGACCCTATTACTTTCATGCAGCAATACAACGAAGCGATTACTACGCGGAATCCGCTGAATAAGCCGTTTTATACACCTAATGCCATATTGGGTACACAGGCTACTATCGATAAGGCGCCGGGGAGTAACCCATTCGTTTACCCCGCAGTAGACTGGATGCAAACATTGTTCAAAGACCAAACCACTACCAAGCGCGCCAACTTCAATGTGCAGGGCGGATCAGATGTGACCAAGTATTACATCGCCGGTTCGTATGCACGCGACAACGGTATTTTACAGGTGAACCCGGTGAATAATTTTAACTCCGGAATGAAGTTTGAAAACTACCAGCTCCGTTCGAATGTGAATGTGAAAATTACTAAAACAACAGAAGCAGTAGTGCGGCTGTGGGGTAACTTCAACGACTATACGGGACCTATTACCAGCGATGCTTCCGGTATTGCTACCGACTTATATTCCAGAGCACTTCATACCAGCCCCGTAGCATTCCCTGCATTTTATGAACCGGATGCCGCCAACGTGAACACCAAACATATTTTGTTTGGCAGTGCCTTTGGTGCAGACGGCAACCTGTTGAATAATCCCTATGCGAATCTGATGTACGGATATAAAAACTTTTCTGAATCCAGGATGTCGGCGCAGTTTGAGCTGAACCAGGATTTTGATTTCCTCACAAAAGGACTCACCTTCAAAGGAATTTTCAGTACCAACCGTTATTCCTATTTTGATCTGAGCCGTTCCTATGCTCCTTTCTATTATGGTTTGGGCAGCTACGATCAGGACGCCAATACCTATGTGTTAACATTGCTGAATAGTTCACCAGGACAGGCACGCGAGTTCCTGGACTATAAAGAAAACGCCAAAAGTATTTATAGCTACATCTACCTGCAGGGCGCATTGAACTACGACCGCGATTTTGGCAAAAGTAATGTGAGCAGTACCATCATAGGTACGCGGCAGCAAACCATTTATGGCAACGCCGGTAGTTTGCTGGGGTCTTTGCCTTATAGAAACCTTGGTTTTTCCGGAAGGGCTACCTACTCATACGACCGGAAATATTTTCTTGAATTTAACTTTGGCTATAACGGTTCAGAAAGATTTGCACCGCAGCATCGCTGGGGCTTCTTTCCTACTATCGGTGGGGCCTGGGTGGTATCCAACGAATCTTTCTGGGAGGGTGATATTGCCCACGTTATTTCCCGTCTGAAATTCAGGGGTAGTTATGGTTTGGTAGGTAATGATAATATTGGTAGTCAGCGGTTTTTCTACCTCTCCAATGTAACGCCGGATGATGCAAATGGCCCGGGCGCTACCTTCGGTACCAACAATAGTTTTACCCTCAAAGGAACTACCATACAGGCATATCCTAATCCGGATGTTACCTGGGAAACCTCAAAGAAAAGCAACCTGGCAGTGGAAATGACGATTGCCGATAAACTAAATATAACCGCAGAAGTCTATCATGAAAACCGCTACAATATCCTGATTAAACGCGGCTATATTCCTGTTACCGCTGGTATTGAGGGTTCTGCTTCCAACAACCTGCAGGCGAATCTCGGAAAAGTAGATTCAAAAGGTTTTGATCTGCACCTCGATTATAAACAGGCGTTATCAAAAGATCTGTGGATCAGCGTGATGGCGAATCTTACCGTGACCGACAATAAAATCCGCGCGCAGGAAGAACCGGAATATAAATATGCTTACAGGTTTGCCACCGGAAACCCAACAGCACAGCAGTTTGGCTATGTAGCAGAACGTCTTTTTGTAGATGATAAAGAAGCCGCGAATTCACCGGTACAGAATTTTGGACAGCTCCCGCAAGGTGGTGATATCAAGTACCGCGATATCAATGGTGATGGTGTGATTAATCAGGATGACCAGGTGCCTATCGGTTTGCCCACTACGCCACAGATCATTTATGGTTTCGGTTTTTCTTTCGGCTATAAAAGCTTTGATGTGAGCGCATTTTTCCAGGGACTGGCCAGGGAATCTTTCTTCATCGATCCTAAAGCAACGGCCCCCTTCGCAGACAATGCCCAGTTGTTGCAGGCTTACGCAGACAATCACTGGTCAGAAGAGAACCAGAATCTGTATGCGTTGTGGCCCCGCCTTTCCACTTCACATGTTGCCAACAACGAGCAAGCCAGTACCTGGTGGATGCGTGATGGTAGTTTCATGAGATTAAAGTCGGTGGAAATGGGTTATTCATTTCCGAAAAGATGGATTGCACCGTTGCGCCTCACCAATTTCCGGGTGTATTTCAGCGGTTTGAACCTGCTCACTTTCAGCAAGTTTAAACTATGGGATCCGGAGCAGGCAGGTAATGGGTTTGCTTACCCGATTCAGAAAGTATTTAACCTGGGCATAAACCTTAATTTCTAAGTATAAAAAATATAAACAATGAGATTTTTTAAAAGAACATTGTTGGTGGTATTGCCGGTCATTTTATCAGTATCCTGTAAAAAATACTTAGATATTACGCCGGACAATGTGGCTACACTGAATAGTTCATTTGCCAACGCGAATGAAACACAGGCCTATCTTTTTGGTTGCTACTCCAATATGCAGAATTTGGCCGACGTAAGACGCAACGCGGGTTTTACTAGCTCAGGAGAAGTGATTTTTCCTATAGATCTGCTGGATAAGAAAACATTAGGTGGTGATGGTGGCGACAATGGTTTCAATGTGATGCGCGGTTTACAGAACAGTCCCAATCCTTTACTAAATTACTGGGATGGATATAACATGGGCTTGAACCTGTGGCAGTCTATCCGCATGTGTAATACCTTTCTGGATAATGTATATCAGCCGCTGGACCTGACGGAATACCAACGTAAAAGATGGGTGGCGGAAGCTAAATTTCTGAAAGCTTACTATCATTACTGGTTGATCAGGATGTATGGTCCTATTCCTATTGCGGATGTGGCCTTGCCTATCAATATACCTTCTGCAGAAGCGCGGCTCAAACAGCAATCAGTAGATTCCTGTTTCCAGTATGTGGTGACGCTGCTGGATCAGGCCATGCCCGATTTGCCGGATGTGATACAGAATGCGGGTGCAGAAGCGGGTCGCATTACTTCGGTGATTGCAAAAGCTGTTAAAGCAGAAGTGCTGGCTACGCAGGCAAGTCCGTTATTTAATGGCAACCCTGATTATGCGGCGGTTAAAGGGAAGGAAGGAGAAAGCCTGTTCCCGGCAGCTTACGATGCTATCAAATGGCAACGTGCAGCAGAAGCCTGTAAAACAGCTATTGACGCTGCTGTATCATCGGGGGCTGCACTTTACCAGTTCCGCACCTCCGGCGGTATTGTAAGTATGTCCGACGCCACCAAACAGCTGCTCACCTTGCAGGGTGCACTTACCGATCCGTGGAATACAGAACAGATATGGACCCTCAATCCACAATTCGGGTGGCAGTATATGGCTTCGCCACGGGTAACGGCGGATGCGGCTTCCAACGGTTTTGCCGTGTATTCCAATTTTTCTGTTCCGATGGCAGAATCAGAATTGTTTTATACGCAGAACGGCGTGCCTATCAGTGAAGACAGAACCTGGGATTACGCGAACCGGTATAAACTGCAAAATGGTGATGATGCACACCGGTATTATATCCGCAAAGGATATACCACTGCCCGCGGTAACTTTTACCGGGAGGCCCGGTATTATGCAGATGTAGCCTTCGACGGCAGCATCTGGTTTGGCTCTGCCAACACAGACGATAACAATGCGAATTATGTCAATGCCGTCAATGGTTTTGCGGCGTATACGCCTACCCGTTATAACGTAACTGGTTACTGGCCTAAAAAACTGGTGCCCTGGCAAACAGCCTTCGGACAAACTTCCGTACAAACCAATTACTCATGGCCATTTATGCGCTTGCCCGCTTTGTGGCTGTTATATGCCGAGTGCTTAAATGAAGCCAATGGCCCCGGCGCAGAAGTATACACTTATATCGATAAGGTGCGGGAAAGGGCCGGTTTACCCGGAGTAGTGCAGGCATGGTCCAACTTCTCCCGTAATCCCTCAAAATACAGCTCTAAAGACGGTTTAAGGGCTATTATTCACCAGGAGAGGAGAATAGAACTGGCATTTGAAGGACAGGCGGGCTGGGATCTCAGAAGATGGAAAGAGTTACAGGCAGTATTCAGCAGCCCTTTCCAGGGATGGAGTTTCAGACAGCGGACTACGCAGGGATTTTATCAGCTGACCAACGTATACCAGCCGGTATTTGGATTGAGAGACTACCTGTTTCCGATCCAGGACTACGACATGCTGACGAATCCTAATCTCATACAAACACCTTATTGGTGATAACAACAGGGGCAGCATAAAATCATTTCAAACCAGTTTTAATTTTTTGTATGGATGCGATATATAAAATAAGCCGTGTGCTAATACCAGTGGTGACCTTACTGATGTTCCAGTTTGGTTGTAAGAAAAGCGAGGGGTATAACGAGGTGATCTCCAATGACAAAACCAAACCACAGCCGGTTTCCAATATTAAAGTGACCAACAGGAACGGGGGCGCCTATATTACTTATACGCTGCCGGATTCTAAAAATGTACTGTATGTACTGGCGGAGTATATGATCAACGATACCAAAAGCAGGCAAACCAAAGCTTCCTTTTATTCCGATACTATTGCGGTGGGCGGCTTTGCCAAAAGCCAGGACTATACGGTAAAGTTATACACCGTTACCCGTGCAGATGTAAAGTCCGATCCGGTGAATGTAACGGTACATCCGGATTCAGCCACTTATCTGCGGGCACTTCCTACTATTTTACTACAGGCCGATTTTGGTGGAATTAACATCAACGTGGCCAATCCGTCGAAAGATAATATCGGCGTTATCACCATCACGGAAGATGCCACCACGCATAAAATGGAGATCAGGAATCAGAACTACACCGATCAGGCAAATATTTCATATAGCATCAGGGGGTATGATACTATCCCAACGAAATTTGGCGTATACCTGGCCGATGAATTTGGGAATATTTCAGATACGGTATATGCTACTGTTAAGCCGCTTTACGAAACCATGATGGACAAGTCAAAATTTAATGTGTATAAATTGAATTCTGACGATGGCTTCAGCTTTGGATGGGAGCTGCGTTACATGTGGGATGGTAACCTGGGAAGGCCCGGTTATCACTCTACTTATCCTACTACGGCGCCCTTACCTAAATGGGTGACTTTCGATATGGGACAGACAGCGAAATTGAGTCGCTTTACGCTTTGGGGCCGCGGATTAGACGATGGCATTTATCTCTGGGGATATGGTAATCCGGAAACCTGGGTGATGTGGGGCCGTGCAGATCAGCCGGTAGATGAAATATTACCGGATACGACGAATCTGCCTGCAGTAGGACAGGCAACACCGGGTGGCTGGATTAATATGGGTGTTTTCCATTTGCCTGCCCAGCCTTCAGGACTGGTGCCACCGGCGTACGACAATGCAGATCTGGCTTTCTGGAATGCCGGCTTTGGGTATAACTTTTCGCTGAACCTGCCCAAAGTGCGATACATGCGTTTTGAATGTGTGACCAATGCCGCGCATAGTAATGAATTCTTTCACATCATGGAACTCAGTATATGGGGGGATAACAGGTAGTGGTTTCCTTCACTGGTATTCTTTTAAAATTATGTTATTAAAAATATTATGAGATGAGAAAGTATCCCTTAGTTACAAAACTCCTCTTGCCCATCTGTAGTGTATTCCTCTTCATAGCATGTAGCCGGAAGGCCACTGACTTCAAGGATTTTCTGGGCAATACGGAAATCCAGTATCCCGGCGTGGTTTCAGGAATTGCGATCTATCCCGGTAACGGCCGTTTGGCGATTGGCTGGAAACCTAGTCCTGACCCCAGTATCAGCAAGTATGTATTGTACTGGAATAGCCGGCAGGACTCTGTCGTGATCAATGCCACCTCTCACAAGCCAACAGATACGGTCCTTTGCCTGATCCCGGGGTTGAGTGAGTACGCCTATACGTTTTTTCTGTATTCCTACGATAGGGCCGGCAACAGGTCTATTGTAACGGAAATAGATAATGCACATGCCTATGGCAGTATTTACCGGAGTACTTTACATAACCGTTTGCCTGATGTTGCCAAACCTTATGAAATAAGGGAAGATGGAACTGTTACACTGTTTTTCAGCACACCGGATACTATTAACATTGATACCCGGATCAAATACACCAATGCCGCTGGTGTGGAAGCCTTTGCTGCTATTCCAGGTACTGCCGACAGTATTAACCTGCCGGGCTACAAAGCCGGTCAACCGGTGATGTATCAGTCTTCCTACATACCCGGAAGATATGCATTGGATACTTTTTATACCAACAACTACGACACCTTCCCGGACATCTACAAACTGGTAGCCTGTGATAAAAGTTTATTCCAGGAACATGACCTGCCAAATGATATGGGCATTTACCAGTCAGATACCCGTGTTAGCAGATTATGGGATGGCAGTGTAGGACCGCAAAGTTATCCGGATATTTTCCATAGTGATGATCAGGGTTCCAACACACCGTTGCCTCGCACGCTTACTTTTGATATGGGTAAAATATACAACCTTGGACGTATCGAAGAAACCGGGAGGAACTGTTGTAATAATCCATCTGAATTTGAAGTATGGGGGATTGCAGATATTACCAATGCGGCTACTGCTTTGAAAAGTACCGATCCGGGATGGGCGGCTGAAATGAGTAGTAAAGGCTGGACTTTGCTCACCACGGCGGTCAGAGGCGATGATGGTAATAACGCTATGAAGTTTGATTTTATTCCGCAGGCGCCACCTGCACGTTATATCCGCATCCGGGTATTACATACCGTGAATAATTCCAATTCGGTGAATATGAGCGAGATCACGATGTTTGGCAAGCAATAAAACCAACTGCAAAAAAAACAGGGGGCTGATCATTTCTGGTCAGCCCCCTGTTTTTTATTTTTTCCTCACCACATTGTTGAGATAATATGTAATGGTATACGTGCCTTTGGTTACATAATATTTGATAGAAGAAACGGTGTTTACATGTAAGCCGATGTCCGTATACTTTCGATCCACCCGGTAGTAACAAATACCATTATCGAATCCAACAGCCGAGGTGGGGAATGCAGGCAATTCAGGAATGCCCTGGGGATATTCATATTCGATGGTCGTCGTTGTTTTGACTTCCGGATAATAAGGGTCCCAGTGTTTGAAGCTGGGGCGTTGCGCGCGGCCATAGACTTCGCCTGCGGCCGGATTGAAGAATTCACCATTTTTATCTTTCCATTGAAAAATAATTTTATTGGGTCCTTGTCCATCATGTGTAATATCCATTTGTAAGGCGTCGGGCAGGGAATAAAAATTTTCTGCTGCATCGGCGGTAGTCCAGCTTTTGTAAAGGAGTGTATCGATGGTGGTGAGTGGCGTGACGATGATGTTGCACGCATCTTTCAACGTTTTTACACCTTTGATATTGGATACCGCCACATCTATGCTATACGTCCCCGGATCAATAAACAAAGAGGTTTGTGTGAACTGTAGTCGTCCGCCAAGTGGGTTGACGCTGAAAGGCGCTACGAGGCTGTCTCTCAATTTCGCTTTCAGTTTTTCCAGTGTTGAATCTTCAAAAGTAACCGCATCTGTATAAGTACTCATCATCTGCGGCTTCATAAACATGCTGTCTGCACTGGCATTGGTTTTTTTATCGCGGATACCCATCAATACTACTTTGAGCGGACTGGTAGAGCCATCGGCTACCAGTGTGGAAGAGGTGGTGGTAATGCCTTGTTGTACGGTAAAAGGATTTTCGATATAGTAAATGCTGTCACTTAAAAATCCTTTCTCCACTTTTTCGCAGCTATAAACTGCCAGTAACAGGCAAAGGAGTGCTAATCGGTTTATTTTATTGGAAAGCATATTTGTTGGTTTGGGTAGTAATAAATTATCTCTTTGCCAGCGGGGCATTATTGGCCAGTACATGCAGGGTAGTGCCTGTAGCCGTTTTAATACCCGTCGTCTGGCAGGTCATGGCCACATCAACCGGATCGCCTTCCGGTGCACCCGGGGCGCCATCTAATACGCCATTGACCATGATGTATTGCAGTGAATTATAATTGAACACCGGTGCAGATCCGGAGAGCCATACGGCGTAGGAGCCGGTAATGGTTTTTACCGCGCAGGGCACCAGTACGCCGGCCCAGTTGGTTTTGGATACGGGCGTACTGCTGGTGTTATCCAGGCTGATAACATCTCCAAATAAATACTGGGTAATAAGTTTGGAACTCACGCTGTCGTACAGCTCCTCCAGACTATTTACTTTCAGATTTGTCATCATCAGTTTTACTGAAAAGTTGGTAAAGGCGAAAAATGTAGCCGATTTATTGACCGAATCTTTCAGATTGAAATGATCAATGATGAGTATAGTAGTATCGAAATAATGGGCACTATGTTGTTTCAAATAATCATAGGTACTCAGGGGAGTGTTCACGTTATGTATTCCTCCATCTGTGAGGTAGTTGTCCTTTTTGCAGGATAGGACGCTTATTGTCAGCGTGGCCATGATCAGCCATCCCCATTGTTGATATAATGTTTTCATGGTTTATTTTTTTTAATGGAACCAATACTTTATTTCAGTTTTCCCTGCCAGAAAGGGGTTTGTAATAATTTAGAATTGGTAAGAAACAGGCTCGGGTCCAGTGGCCAATAATATTTGCCGGCTGTAAATTCACCTGCTGTCATAAAAGGAAATTTCACGGTGCCGGTATTTCTGGCGAGTCTTACCAAATCATAAAAGCGGTGGCCTTCCAGGAATAGCTCTCTTCCGCGTTCTGCGGTGATGGTATCCAGTAAGGGGCGGCCGGTAATGCCGGTAAGCGGCGTGGTGAGTCCTGCGCGGGCTCTTATTTCATTGACGATGGCCAATGCGCCGCCAAAGTCGGTGTTGGTGCCGGCGGCCATGGCTTCGGCTTTCAGCAGTTTAATATCTGCCAGCCGGAAAATCACGATGTTGTTTTGCGCTACGGTAAACTGCGGTTGCTTGCTGGGATCGATGTATTGAATATTGGAATATTTGATGCAGGAAATGAAGCTGCTGGTACCGGTAGCAATGGTGACGAATGATTTTTTAAACCGCAAGTCGGTGGTGTCGTAGAATAGATTGTTGACAACACCGCCGTTCAGCTGCCATAGCGGCGTTGTAATGTTGCTGATATAAGGCGCAGCGAGTGTTTGACCTGCGATGCTTTGGGCCGCTACCAGGCTTTCTTTCAGCTGGTTATTGGAAATTTCAAAAATGCCTTCCGGTGATTGTCCTTTATAGATAGAAAGATAATCGCTGGCAGGCACGAGCGAATAACTGCCGGAGTTGATCACGGAGTCGCAGGCCATGCGGCAGCTATCGTAGTTACTGCTCCAGGCATAGACGTGCGCCATCAGGGCAAATGCGTTGCCTTTATCTCCTCTCACAATTTTATCGGGATTGTTATCATCTTTCCAGGGCAGGTATTTCTTTGCCTGTGCCAGATCAGCGATGCATTGGGCGAGTATCTCTTTCTGCGGTGACCGGGCTACCTGCGGAGCGGTGGCAACATCGGGGTAGTAATTGGTTACCAGGGGAACATCTCCCCATACCCTGGCCATATAAAAATACGCGAACGCCCGTACGAAGTAAGCTTCTCCGATATACTGATTTTTCTTTGCCTGTTGTGCGGCAGCATCATTACCGGCAAATACAGTAGCCGGCATAGGTTCCAGGAAATGCAGACAGCGGTTGGCCTGGGCAATGGTAGTGTAAAAATTTGAGTACACCCTTAGTTTGAGGAGTTCCACATAGCTGTTGGCCGGCGGAATACTGCCTTCCCATTTCATGCTGGCCACGTTTTTATAAGAGTCGTTGGAGCCGCCGCTCACAAATTCACTATTAAATTCATCGGAGGGTAAATCGCCGTAGGCATAATGCGTGATAGAAGCATTGAGTGCACTCCTGAGCAGCGAGTAACAGGCGGCTACAGAGGAATTGGCATCTCCTTCGGACTTCCACGTAGTTTGGTCGGTAGCCTGACTATCGGGGTCCTGGTCCAGGAATTTCCTGCAGGAGATAAACATCATGGTAGATATCGTAAACAGAATAAGCCAGTTGATTGGTTTCATTGCTGATATTTTAGAATGAGGTAGAATTTTTTTATAGTTCCGCTCTAATGCCAATGGTAAACTTCCTGACAGCGGGATAGGCCATGTTGGAAGAGCCTGTGGTAGGGTCTACCAGTTCCGGATCAGGAATCGTTGGACTTCTTTTGAAGGTCAGGAGGTTGTCGGCCATTCCGAAAACGTTGAAGGAGCGGATGCGCATCGACTGTACCCAGCGGGCCGGAAAGTTGTACGACAGGGATACCTGTTTTACACGCAGGAAACTGCCATCTTCCACGAAATAGGAGCTGGCTATATTATAACGATCGCTGGAACCATCGGAAGAAACGAGCGTAGGGTATTTAGTCACATCTCCGGGGTGTTGCCAGAACTGGTTTAATACATTGGTAAGCACAGCAGGTCCTGCATTGGTGCCCCACCAGGAATAGGCCCTGCTGCCGTTTAAAGCATCAGACAGGTAGCCATTGAAAATTTTTCTGCCGGTAAGGAAAGAGCAAAATATATTTAAGCTGATGCCTTTGTAGCTAAAGCTGTTACCGATACCACCGGTTACTTTAGGGAGTGGGTTGCCGGCAATTACCTTATCATCGTAGTCGATGTTATAATCACCGTTCATGTCCTGGTAATTGGGATCGCCGGCGTGTAGCGTTTTACCCAGGTAGGTCAGCTTTTTGCCTGTCATAGGATCTGTTGGCACGCTGGCTTCTGTTGGGAAAGCACCGTTGATGTTGTATACTTTGTAGTTGTACAGCGGTTCACCCATGGTGAGTGTTTGCTGGAACCAGGATTCGCCAAACAGAAAATCGCGATTGTTATTAGGGAGCCGGGTTACATAGTTTTTATTGAAAGAGATGTTGAAGTTGGTGTTCCATTGAAAGGCAGCCCGGGGACTGAAGTTGTGTGTATTGATGGCCAGTTCTATTCCCTCATTGCGCACATCCGCGAAGTTGCCTGCGTAGAAGCGGTACCCGGTGGTGGTTTGCGCCGGCACCTGGTAAAAGTATTTGTCTTTTGCATCTTTGCGGTACCAGTCTGCCGTAATACCTATTCTGTCATTAAACATCGACAGATCGATTCCGAAATCCGGTTGGATAAATCGTTCCCATCTCACACTATTACTCGCACTGATTCCCTGTGAGGTAAAGCCGTTGTAATAAGGGTAGGGAGAGATGACAGGAGTTCCATTATAGGTAGAAGGCGTACCGCCGGCAATAGGGAATGTACCGTTAGGGACAATGATGCCGGTGCTGCCACCGAGGAAGGAGCCATCATTGTAAAGGCCCTGGTATTTGGCGTAGAAAGAGCCGGGATCATTACCGGTAATACCCCAGCTGGCTCTTACTTTCACGAAGTTTACCACATTTTTGAGGGGTTGGAAAAAATGTTCATCTGACAAAATCCAGCCGGCAGAGAACGCGGGGAAAGTACCCCATCTGTATTCGGGACTGTAGATGGAGCTGGCATCTCTTCTGAAAGAGGCGGTGAGCATATACTTACCCTCGTAATCATAGGATAGGCGGGCATAGTACGACAGGGTAGTTTTTTTCTGCTGGCTGCTGGTGACATTCAGAGAAGATCCTGGTGGAATGGTTTGCAGGGTATGTATACCGGTTACTGAAATGCCTTGTGCCTGCGCCCAGGTACTGTAGTTTTTTACCGCATAAGCAGAGGCGCCTGCTACCAGGTTAATATGATGTTTGTGGAGCAGGGTATTGTATTCCGCATAATTTTCAAACGACCAGGAAGGGTTGCTGGACGTGATATCAAAGGCCATGTTGGAAATACCATTTAATTCCTTTGGAGAAAAATAAGCCCATTTGTCTATATAATTATTAGCAGCGTAAGTGCTATGAAACACTACATTTTTTACGAGGGTATCTACTACGCCGATGGAGCCATTATAGGCGAAAATATTATTGTCGTCGAATGGATTGGCCTGGCCGCTGAATAAGGCAATTTGTTGTGGGGTGAGTTGTGTAAAAGAAGTAGGGAAATTCCAGGAAGCAAAAAGTTGTCCGGCGCCACCGCCGGTTCCGTGATTACGTTTTTCGGAGGTGATCATCAGGTTGGTATTTACCTGTAGTCCTTTTCGGGGGCTTACAGATAAGTTCAGGTTGGGCGAGAGGCGGTCTATTGAATATCCTTTTAGCAGTCCCTGTTCATTATAATGATTTAAGGAAACGCGGTAGTTGGCGCTGCCGAGAAAACCGGCAATGGCCAGATCTTCATTGTTCACCAATGCCTGGTCGCGCACCATCATGGCCTGCCAGTCTATGTTGTTGTTGAAGGCCGGATTCAGGCTGTCTGTGAGTTGAGCGGGGATATATCCGTCTCTGATCTCCGTGTAGGGAGCGAGGCGGGTGATGAGGTCCATTTTTAATCTTCTTTCCGCTGCGCCGGTGGTGACGTTTCGTAGGGCGGGTTGTGTGGTGGCGCCTATATAACCGGATACAGATACTTGTGGTCTTCCCCGTTTAGCGCTTTTTGTTTTCACGATGATGACACCATTTCCGCCACGTGCGCCATAGATAGCGGATGCGGAGGCATCTTTGAGTACGTCGATGGATTCCACATCGTTGGGATTGATTAAGCTGAGTGGGTTGGTACCGCTGTAGGAGCTGCCAATGGTATTAATGTCGAAGATGACGCCATCTATTACGTATAGGGGGCCGGTGTTTCCGCCGTTGGCGTTTCCGTAATCCACGTTGGTGGCTCCCCGGATGACTATATTGGTGCGTTGTCCGGGTTCTGCCGTGCTGGAAAGTACGCTTACGCCGGCTAAACGCCCCTGCAGCATTTGATCGAAGCTGGCCTGTGGCATATCTTGTATGTCTTTTCCACTCATAGAGGAAACGGCTGCCGTTACATTTCTTCTTTTCACGCTTTGGTAGCCAATAACGACTACATCATTCAGTGCTTTCTGGGAGGGTTTCAGGACAATCTGCATTTTTCCGGTGGCAGCTTTGATGTTGGTGGTTTCAAAACCGATATAACTGATCAGCAGTACATTGTTTTCCCGCATCAGGCGCAAAGAGAAATTGCCGTTAGGGTCTGTCATCACCGCGTTGGCGGGGAATCCTTTTTCCACAACACTGGCGCCTGGCAGTGCTGTTCCGTCGGTACTTTTTACAATGCCGGATACGGTGACCGGTTGTTGCGCTTTTACTTCATGCAGGGATGCTATTATGATACAACATAATAGCCATGGGAATCGAAGGCATTCTTGCATATTAATTCATTTGATTTTGGTTAATATTTTATTGGCCTAAGTAAGCAAAGCACGATTGGTGAATGATAACAGCCGGTCACCGTCATCTGAAATGGCAAGGGGAAAAGGGATAATACGCTATAACGTTGTGAATTTCCAGGTGCTAAATTAATTAGTGTCAATATGACATTAAAATTAGAGTTTAATTCTTCTATTAATATGCAGAATTTAACTTCTTGTAATCGAATTTTGGTTAAGTTCTGGTTTAGCCATCGGCAAGTATGGCCTTTCGCTTTTTAATAAATAATATTATATTAGAGATAGATATCCCCATTTTCCCATGACACCAGAAGCATATAAAAAACGATATAAGGAAGATGATGCAGTGGGCTGGCTTTCAATAGACAGTGCGCTGGAAAGCGTTTATGGTAAAACGGAGCCACGTCATTACGGACCGCTCTGCGGCATACATTTCGCTGCCGGCGGCACCGATCCCATTGATGGCGTGAGCATATTTGATTCCGGCCAACAGGAACCGCATCGGCATATGATCAGTTATGGCATGTCGGAATTGTATTATGATCATGAAAAGGCGGGTGGTGACTTCAGCAAATGGGGGTTTGAATTTACGTTCCGGCTGAAGCCATTTGCAAAAGATAAAGAAGATCCGATATGGGCGGTGCATGTAATGAATAACCTGGCCCGATATGTATTTAAAAGTGGCCGCTGGTTTGAAGAAAACCATTTCATTCCTGCCAAAGGGCCCATCAGGTTGGACACGGAGACTGAAATCACCGGTTTTGTACTGGCGCTGGACCCGGAACTGGGCAGAATAGAAACGCCTCATGGCGAGGTGTCTTTCCTGCAATTAGTGGGAGTAACAAACGCTGAACTGGAAAAGGTGATGCAGCATCCTACGGTGAATACGGTGGCTGAATTGATTAATGAATTGAAGAAAGATAATCCGTTGTTGATAACAGATCTGGAGCGGAGGTTTTAAAAAAATAATTTCCATTTTTTCTGTATGAAACAGAAAATTTCATTAACTTAATCTAAGTTACCCCTTCCCAAATTAATTCCTCACGAAGCACTATCTGATTTGCTTTCTGTTGATGAGCATTGCTTATTCAATAGGGACCGGCATTGCTGAACTCAGTTAGTTACAATGGCCTCGCTGCCACCAATTTCCACCATCAGAGATTATTTAGGTTTGTTAACAATGAATCATGTATGAAGAAGGAGAATCAAAATATAGAATGGAAAGAAACCTGGCGTGATGAGTACCTTAAGTGGATATGCGGGTTTGCAAATGCGCAGGGCGGTACGCTTGTTATTGGAATAAATGATGACGGTATGATAACTGGCATTAACAATGCGCATCAACTGCTGGAGGAAATACCTAATAAAGTAAGGGACATGTTGGGGATTATCGTCGATGTAAACATACAGGAAGAAAAAGAAACGCAATATCTGGAAGTAATGGTGGACGCTTATCCTCACCTGGTTAGCTATAAAGGTCAGTATCATTACAGAAGTGGTAGCACTAAACAGGAATTAAAAGGGGCGGCCCTGGATAAATTTCTTTTACAGCGACAGGGGAAGCGTTGGGATGGAGTACCTGTTCCGAAGGTGCCGATAGGCTCACTGAGCAAAGATGCTTTTTCTTTTTTTCGAAGAAATGCCACCCAGAGTGGCCGGTTGCCACCGGATATGCTGAGAGAAGCCAATAAATTATTGCTAGGGCATCTCAACCTTTACGACGGGACCTATTTAAAACGGGCAGCGGTGCTACTTTTCCATCCTGACCCGGAGAAGTTTGTTTCGGGTGCCTTTGTAAAGATTGGTTTTTTCAGAACCGATGATGATTTGCTGTTTCAGGATACTATTCATGGTTGTCTTTTTGAACAGGTGAACAAAGTCATGGATCTCTTGCTGACTAAATATTTGAAGGCGGCCATTAGTTATGAAGGGATTACCAGAGTGGAGGCCTATCCATTCCCGGAGGCGGCCATTAGAGAGGCTATTTTAAATGCCATTGCACATAAGGATTATAGCCGCGGAGTTCCCGTCCAGATCAGTGTATATGATGATAAAATTATTTTTTGGAACCCGGGACACCTGCCGGACGATTGGACAGTAGAGCGGTTAAAGCGAAAACATCCCTCCCTTCCTTACAATCCGGATATTGCTACCGCTTTTTTTCGCGTAGGACTAATTGAAACCTGGGGCCGGGGCACCATAAAGATAATGAATGAGTGTATAAGGGCTGGTCTTCCAGAACCAGCTTTTAACTATGACCTTTCTGGATTTATGATTGAGTTTAAAGCAAAGAATATAGGAAAGTTGGCGGGAGAAACTTCGGAGTTGGCGGGAGAAACTTCGGAAATGGCGGGAGAAACTTCGGAGATGGCGGGAGAAACTTTGGAAATGGCGGGAGAAACTTCGGAGTTGGCGGGAGAAACTT
>NZ_DATCVJ010000662.1:0-12107 GCF_036566945.1 Chitinophaga sp.
CCCTGATTGATATCAGGTGATTGTTCGTGGATAGCAGAGAGAATACCACATGAATTGGCTTCAAACATATATTCACTCTTGGTATAACCTATTTTGCGGATTACTTCTCTTGCGATATCCTGCACATCCAGGTAAGCTTCAGACTTCACCTCTCCTGCCAGTACAACCTGACCGGTAGTTACAAGTGTTTCACATGCTACTTTAGAGGTGGCATCATATGCCAGGAAGTTATCAATCAGCGCATCAGAGATCTGATCAGCTACTTTATCCGGATGTCCTTCTGAAACGGATTCAGATGTAAATAAATAAGGCATAAAAAACTGGGATTAGTAGTTTTATGGTTTAGTGTAAATAATTCGAAGCTTGATATTGTATTGTGACAGATCACTACCACCTGCTTTTACGCGATTCACATCCATGTAAAGTGGAGAATAACCTTCCAGTTTGAAGCCGTTATTAGTATCGAGTTTTTTGATAAACCTTTGAACGGTATTAGCAAGGTTAAAGGTATACTGTACAATCTGTACACCTCCAAAGTTGGTGATCACCTGACGGCTGCCTCCAAAATAAGCTGCGCCGCCACTCGAATAATAATCGACAGGGATTTTGGTGGAGTCCCCGTTTCCATACTGCCGTAAAGATAAGCTTCCTGGTTCAATAAATATATTATTCATATCACTGACACCGGAAGTGATTTGTGTGATGACCAGTTCTGCTTTGTTGATCAGCACAGCAGGGAAGTTTTCCAGGCCAGGAATTGTCAGTTTGGTATACAAGCCAGGACTGGCATTCAGGAACAGGATACTATCTCCTTTCGGATTACCGGTGTTAATGAATCTGCCGGCCTGTGAACCATTATAATTACGGGTGAAGTAATTGGCATGTGCACTGGCATATTGATTAAACGCCATCGTAGCACGAAGGGAATCATCAGTTGAATTCTTGTAAAATACTGTCAGTTTGGTATCGCTGCTATTCAGGTTCAGGTAAATCATGTTCCTGTTGGTACCTCTGCTGGTATCAGGTATTAAGGCGAAGCCTTTCAGATAAGCACGGAAAGCAGAATCTGTTGCAAATGCGCCATCAGATTTCTGATTCAGCAGGTCTCTACCAAATGCATCGCTCAATTTAACACGCAGCTGCGCCGTTTCCTTTGTGCCATAAACGCTCACAGAATCACGGAGTGATAACGGCGTAACGGTTACCTGGCCCAGTAATTCACCGGGATTGTATGCCAGCGCCCTGTTATAGGCATAGTTGGAATCAATGGTAAAATTAGGTTCCGCCATACGATACACCTTAAAGGTCTGAGGTGAGGCAGAGTCGCCGGTATAGCCATTGTAGCTCAGTGACAATACTACCGAATCAAGGGTTTGTCCGGTCCCTTGAAAAGTGAAAGCACTCTGCGGCAGAGATACCTGCGTGTATACGAAAGCGTGAGTTTTACCGAAAACAGGATCCGTGGTAATGGAACCCAGTATTTTGGCGTAGGCTGTATTGCCGTTTAAAATAGTAGAATCATACCGGAGTATGTTGTTAGCAATAATACCAGAAAGGACCGTATCCTGCGCATTCACGAAATCGCTGGGAGGAATAAGGCCACCACCCAGAAGAGTGGATTTGTTACAACCGGTTGCTCCGTACAGTAGAGTAATATAGGTAGCTAAGAAGCTAAGGTTCCTGAAATTGATCTTCACGCGTTATGTTGTTAGTGAGTATTGTTTTTACTGCCCGAACGTGCTTTAAGATAGCTATTTTCCCAGTAATTGGTTGTACAATTGCAGGTAATCACCGAGATCTTCGTTCTCTTTTTTGTAAGGTAAAATAATCTTACCTTTTTCTGCTTTCACTTCATCCACCACTTTCTTTTCCAGCTTATCACCGGCAAGTACAACAGCATCCGCGTATTTAGCTGCGCCTCTGTTCAATGCAGTATTGGTACCTTCCTTGAACAGCTCCATATCTTTTTCTTTGATCTGGTTGCTGATCGTGGCCTTCTTAACAAAGGTAGTGCCTAACTTTTCCTTGAACGTGTTGGGCGTCAACGAATAAATAATTTTTGAATTAGCGAAAACCGGCTCTTTTTTATAGGCCGTTTTCAAATACATGGGGATCAGAGAGGTCATCCAGCCACTGCAATGAATGATGTCAGGAGGCCATCCGAATTTCTTCACCGTTTCAAGGGCTCCCTTACAAAAGAAGACGGCTCTGGCTGCATTGTCGTCAAAAAACTCTTCGTTTTCATCAGCAAAAACAGTCTTACGCTTAAAATAATCTTCATTATCCAGGAAGTAAACCTGCAATCGGGCATTAGGAAGCGAAGCCACCTTGATAATCAACGGATAGTCATCCCCGTCAATCACAATGTTGATCCCTGACAACCTTACGACCTCGTGCAAACGGTGTCTTCTCTCATTAATAATTCCAAATCTAGGCATGATCACTCTCACTTCCAGGCCAGCCTCATTGGACTTAATTGCCATTTTATTGACCATTGCCGCGTAATCACTCAATTCCAGGTACGGCGACATCTCTTGGGCAATAAAAAGAATTCTTTTCTTTGTGGACATTTAACGCTGATTATTAATGCAGTAATTTTTAATTTGGCTTGCAAAATTACGGATTTTTTACGGAATATTGGCCAATCTGTCAGTTTTAACATCCTTTTAAGCAATGATTTATGTATCTATTTAAGCGCAGCGCGGACCTGAAGAAGCACCTGGACCTGGTAAGAAAAAGCAACAAAAGCATTGGTTTTGTGCCAACTATGGGCGCCCTCCATGAAGGGCACCTGTCACTTATTCAGGCAGCCAGGGAAAATAATGATGTGGTCGTTTGCAGCATTTTTGTCAATCCTACTCAGTTTAATGATCCAAAAGATTTTGAAAAATATCCCATTACCATCGAGGAGGATATTAAAAAATTAAATAACGTTTCAACAGATATACTTTTTTTACCATCCGTAGAAGAGATGTACCCGGAAGGACTGGAAAGTGATCTGCATTACGACTTTGGCAACCTGGAAACAATACTCGAAGGCAAATTTCGTCCCGGACATTTCCAGGGCGTGGGCCGCATTGTTCACAAGTTACTTGATATTGTGCAACCTGACCAGCTTTTTATGGGACAAAAAGATCTGCAGCAATGTCTGATCATTCGCCGGCTGCTGGTAGTTACCCATTCTCCCGTAAAACTGGTCGTGTGTCCTACGGAAAGAGAAAAAGACGGACTGGCCATGAGCAGCCGCAATGCCCGCCTCTCTCCCGCTGCCAGAAAAAAAGCTACCGCCATCTACCAGGCCCTTCTCCGGATCAAAAACAATTTTGGAAAAGGGCTCCATTTCATGGAAGGCGCCCATGAAGCTTTTGACGAACTCAAAAAACAGGGTTTTGAGCCCGAATACGTGGATATCCTTCAACTCGACAACGATATGCTCCACCCGCTCGACCAACCACCAGGAAATGCCACCGTAATTGTGGCCCTCGCCGCATGGCTGGATGGGGTAAGACTCATCGACAACATGGTACTGCAGGGAAGCCTCTAGCCTGCCGGACAAGGCATTCAGCAAACACTGCATTACTGCTGCATGCCTTGTTCGATCTTCCATATTTTTTTCCTAGCTTTGCGAACGCTCTTTTTTTACAGCGTTAAGCCAGTTATAAATATGCAAATCGAAATTTTAAAGTGTAAGATTCACCGCGCGGTAGTTACGGAAGCCAATCTGCAATATGTTGGAAGCATTACGATTGACGAAGACCTGATGGATGCCGCTGGTTTAATTGAGTACGAAAAAGTACAGGTATTGAACGTAAATAACGGAGAAAGACTGGAAACCTATGTTATCAAAGGTAAACGTGGTTCCGGTGTAATCTGTATGAATGGCCCCGCCGCCCGACTCGTTGCCCCGGGTGACATAGTAATTATTATTTCCTATGCCACAATGGATTTTGAAGAAGCTAAAAAATATACACCTATTGCCATTTTCCCTAAAGAAGGGAATAAACTCTAATCCGGTATACTGTTTTTATTAACGCCCTAAAACAACTTTGGATCATGCCCAAAACGCTTAAGAACGTCATTAAGTTTATTTGCTTTTTTGGCGCTGGGGTGCTATTGATATGGCTTTTCACCAGGAATATCAAGGCAGATCAATGGGATCAGATCAAAGATGCGTTGCGAAAAGCCAATTACTGGCTGCTCATCCCTACCATGACCATCGGTATTGCCAGTCACTGGTTCCGCGCGGTGCGCTGGAAACTCCTGATGAAACCACTGGGATACCAGCCCACCACCCTCAATACTTTTTTCGCCGTAATGGTAGGCTACCTGGTAAACCTCGCCGTGCCACGCCTCGGTGAAGTAACCCGTTGTGGCATTGTTGCCCAGTATGAGAAAGTACCCGCCGATAAACTGGTAGGGACCATGATCGCCGAAAGAGCAGTGGATTTGGTATGTCTGCTCCTGCTAATGGTACTCACCGTTGTCACACAGCTCGACCTCCTCGGTTCCCTGCTTCACGACATGATCCTTCAAAAGATATCGGATAAAGTAGCACAGGCCAACGGAACACAACTGCTCATTGGTATCGTTATCGGTGCCCTGTTCCTTTTGCTCCTCGTCTGGCTGCTGCGCCGCTTCGCCAGATCCAAAGTAGCCATTACCGTTAAAAACCTGGTACGCGGTATTACGGAAGGATTTCTCTCCATTGGTAAAATGGAAAGGAAGAAAAAAATATGGTTTATCATTCACTCTATACTCATCTGGTCCTGCTACCTGTCCCAGGTATACATCGGCTTTTTCTGCCTGCAGGAAACGTCCCACCTGGGCCTCAATGCGGCACTGGCCATTCTGATGATTGGCAGTGTAGGCATGATCGTTATGCCGGGTGGTATGGGCGCCTATCAGCTGCTGGTGCAGGTAACACTGGTCGTTTATGGCATCCCGCTTGCTATCGGCTTCGCCTTTGGCTGGATCATCTGGGTAGCACAAACGATCCTGGTGCTCGTCCTTGGCCTCGCAAGCCTCGTGGCATTGCCTATCTACAATAAGAAAAAAAGCGAGTTTTTGTCTAGCTCAGGATTATACTGATTTAGATGATTTTCATGATTTTTACTTTTTGATTTTATAAGATTAAAAGAGATTAGGGAAGAAGATGAGGATAACCGCATCTTCTTCCCTAATCTCTTTTATATCCTTTCTAATCCCGAAAAAAAATCATGAAAATCATCTAAATCAGTATAATCCTGCACTAAGACAAAAACCCGCGTTTTTCCCCGCTTTTCTTTAACTTTAATTTAATACTCTATTTAAAGCGAAAGCTGTATCATCGTAGTTTAGATGATGTGATTTTTTTGAATGTAAATATGTTAGTATGCGTTTGCCGAATGGTGAGAACCTTGATATTATGACAATGCCCGATGTAATACTAGTAAAGAAAACGACCCGGAAAAAGCCCCAGGCAGAAAAGAAAAAAATGATTGCCAGGGATATCAGCTGGCTCTCTTTTAACGCCAGAGTGCTGCAGGAAGCTGCAGACAAATCCGTACCACTTCGTGAACGTATCCGCTTCTTAGGGATTTTTTCCAATAATCTTGATGAGTTTTTCAGGGTAAGAGTTGCTACCCTCAAAAGAATGATGTCTTTCGGCAAAGCCTCCAAAATGCACCTGGAAGAAAACCCCGATCAAATACTCGATGAAATACAAACACGGGTAATTGAGCAGCAGCGGGAGTTTGACCTGGTCTGGAAAGACATTGCCTCCGAAATGGAAGCGCAACATATTTTTCTACGTACAGAAAAACAGCTCAATAAAGAACAACAGAAATTTGTACTGAATTTCTTCAATGAACAGGTACGCACCAACATCATTCCCCTGATGATTGAGAGCATACAACAATTCCCTATTCTGCGTGATAAATCTATTTATCTGGCCATTGTACTGGCCCGGCAGGATAACTCTGTAAGACAAAAATTTGCACTGATAGAAATCCCTACCGGCGTACTTCCCCGCTTCATCATTCTCCCGTCCAAACCCGGTGAGCATGATATCATTCTGCTGGAAGACCTGGTACGCTTCTGCTTACCAAATATATTCGTGTACTTTGGTTATGATAAATTCGCGGCACACATCATCAAAGTAACCCGTGATGCAGAACTGGATATCGACAACGACATCTCCGACAGCCTGATTCACCAGATTGAAAAAGGACTGAAAGACCGGCGTAAAGGCAAGCCGGTGCGGTTTGTATATGACAAGGATATTGATCCGCTGTTGCTGGAATACCTCATGCGCAGACAAGGATTATCGGGAAAAGATAATCTCATTCCAGGCGCCCGTATCCATAACTTCAAGGATTTTATGGACTTCCCGGATTCCATCTTTCCACCACATTTACAACGTAAAACCTTTACGCATCCGCTGTTCCTCAATGCACCCAGTGTTATGCATGTGATCCAGCAGCAGGATGTGATGCTGCATTTTCCTTACCACTCTTTCGATACCATCATCGATCTGTTAAGAGAAGCTGCCATAGACCCGAACGTTTCTTCCATTAAAATAACTGCGTACAGGCTTGCCCGTAATTCCAAGATAGTGAATGCACTGGTCAACGCCGTCCGCAATGGCAAACAGGTAACCGTAGTGCTGGAACTCCGCGCACGCTTTGATGAAGCGGCCAACCTCGACTGGAAATCAAGACTGGAAGAAGAAGGTGTAAAAGTATTGCTGGGCATTCCGAATATGAAAATACATGCCAAGCTCTGTGTGATCAAAAAACGGATAGGCACCAAAACCATTCAGTGTGGCTTTGTAAGTACCGGCAACCTCAATGAAAGAACAGCCCGCGTTTACGGCGATCATTGCCTGTTAACCACCAACCGTGCCATCATTGCAGATATGAACCGCATCTTTACCTACCTGGAAAGTCAGCGGCATGATATCAAAATACTGGAAGGCTGCAAAACACTGCCGGTTAGTCCGCTTAACATGCGCGATACTTTCCTGCGACTGATAGACCGTGAAATAAAGAACGCCAAACATAAAAAGAAAGCCAGTATCATCATTAAAATGAACTCCCTTTCTGATGCTACCCTTATTGCCAAACTCTACGAGGCCGCTAAAGCCGGGGTAGATATTCAAATGGTGATCCGGGGCATCTGCTGCGCTTATACGGAAAATAAAAAGTGGAAAAAAAATATTACGGCTGTCAGCATTGTGGATGAATACCTGGAACATGCCCGTGTATTCATTTTCCACCACGGCGGCCAGGAAAAAGTATACATTGCGTCCTGCGACTGGATGGTGCGCAACCTCGATCACCGCATAGAAGCAGCGGCACATATAACGGACCCGGCTATACGCCAGGAGTTGATCGACATCATGAAAATTCAGCTGAGCGGCAACGTAAAAGCACGTATACTGGATAATGAGCAGCTCAATGAATACCGGAAAGACGGCGACAAAAAAATACGTACGCAAATAGAGATCTATAAATACCTGCACGAAAAACAATACCTGTAACTTTAAAATGTTTTACTTTTGCCCCTTGATATAATGACTGACAGATGAAATTAGCTGCGATTGATATAGGTTCCAATGCTGCCAGGTTGCTCATTTCTGAAGCATCACCCAACAGTGCGGGCGTAATGGACTTTACCAAACTAAACCTGGTGAGAGTACCACTGCGACTGGGATTTGACGTATTTAACAACAATGTTATTTCCGGAAAAAAAGCCAATCATCTCATTGATACCATCAAGGCATATAAGCTATTGCTGGACGTATATGAAGTGAAGTATCTCAAAGCCTGCGCCACCTCTGCCATGCGCGACGCCACCAATGGCGCAGTGATTTTGCAGGAAGTAAAGGCACAGACAGGCATCGATATCAAAATCATTTCCGGACAGGAAGAAGCGGCTTTCATCTATGAAAACCATGTGGCGGAAAACATGGATAAAACCAAGTCCTACCTCTATATTGACGTGGGCGGCGGTAGTACGGAAATTACGCTGTTCGGCGGTGGCAAACAGATCTTCAAGGAATCTTTCAATATAGGTACCATCCGGCTGTTGCAACAACAGGTAACCGAAGCCCAATGGCAGGTGCTGAAAGACTTTCTGAAACAACAACTCAAAGCCGTAGGCCCCGTGATCGCGATCGGTTCCGGCGGCAACATCAATAAAATATTCTCTCTCTCCAAACGCAAGGAAGGCAAGCCTTTATCGCTGGATACGCTGAAAGACTACTACAAGGAGCTAAGCAGCTTCACCGTAGAAGAGCGCATTCACCTGTACAACCTGCGGGAAGACCGCGCCGATGTAATCGTACCTGCCTTGCAGATCTACGTGAACATTATGCGCTGGGCCGATACGCTGGAAATTTACGTACCCAAGATCGGATTGGCCGATGGTCTTATCCATGCACTTTACGAAGAAATTGCAGTGGTTAGCTGATGAACAGCTGTTAGCTATTAGCTGTTAGCTGTTAGTTTTTAGCGATTAGCCACCAAATGACAGTCACATACATGAAAAGTAGCTGTCTCCAGTTGAATACTAATCGCTGTTATCTAATAGCTAAAAGCTAACTGCTAAAAGCTAAAAAAACATTTCCATTTATCTTTTTATATTACCACCTTTGCGGTTATTGCTAACAGCAAAATGCTAAAAGCTACTGCTTATGTCTGTGAATAAAGAAATAAAGCGTATCACCACGCATACACTGCAGAAGATGAAAGTGGATGGGGAAAGAATATCTATGCTGACGGCATATGATTACTCCATGGCACGCATTTTTGATGATGCAGGGATTGATATCCTGCTGGTCGGTGATTCTGCGTCCAATGTAATGGCTGGTCATGAAACCACACTCCCTATTACCCTGGATCAGATGATCTATCATGCCGCTTCTGTTGTAAGGGCGATTAAACGTTGCTTCGTTGTGGTGGATCTTCCCTTTGGTTCTTACCAGGGAAATTCCAAAGAAGCACTCAGTTCTGCCATCCGTATCATGAAAGAAACCGGTGCGCATGGGATCAAAATCGAAGGCGGCGAAGAAATCATCGAATCCGTAAAAAGGATTATCTCTGCCGGTGTGCCGGTAATGGGCCACCTCGGACTAACGCCACAATCGATCTACAAATTTGGTACCTACGCCGTACGTGCTACAGAAGAAGCAGAAGCCAATAAGCTTATCAGCGATGCTAAACTGCTGCAGGAAGCAGGCTGCTTTGCAATTGTGCTGGAAAAAATCCCTGCTGCCCTGGCCAAAACGGTGGCTGAAACCGTGAGTATTCCCATTATTGGTATCGGCGCCGGTAAATATGTAGATGGACAGGTACTGGTCATGCACGATATGCTGGGCATCAACAAAGATTTCAAACCACGCTTCCTTCGCCGTTACCTGGACCTTTACAGCCAGATCTATGGCGCTACCCAGGCTTACATCAATGATGTAAAAACCAAGGACTTCCCGAACGACAATGAACAATATTGATTGAATTACAAATTACGAATTACGAATTACGGATTTGAGCGTAGATGGTAAGCGCGGAAATCATCCGCTACTATCTTCTCACAAATCCGTAATTCGTAATTTGTAATTCGTAATTTTCCCTTATATTCGCTTCGTTAAATGAACTACCTGTTAAACATACAGCTTTCTCTACTCTCCTATCTACGGAGCACTTGCTCCCATGTGCCATAGGTAGCACATCGGGTATTTTCCCTGCACATCTTTATTTACATGCCGCTAAAGCGGTTCCTGGTGCTGTATTTCAGCAATACTGACTTTTATTATTGTTATTGGCTGTCGTCATTCCTTTTTTCGCGTTGGTTCCTTTTTACCGATCTGAAAAACGCGCGATAAGCATATAACGGTAATGACTATACGTAGTATCCCGGATCCGTGTATATATTCACTTATAACAGCGCAAACCATGTGCTGCTCATCACTATAATTCCAAACAGATTATGAAACGTGTAATGATTATCGGCGCCGGCAAGATCGGCGAAACCGCCGCTTTCTTGTTGAAACAGTCCGGCGACTACGCAGTAACATTGGCAGACAGCAACCAGGCCTTACTGGATAAATGCACAGACGCCGGTATCCGCAAAACTATCCTGGATGTAAACGACGCCAACGCGCTACAACAGGGCCTGCAGGAACAAGACATCGTACTGAGCGCCTGCCCCTTTTTCCTGAATGTAAAAATTGCCACTGCCGCCGCCCAGGCCAATACCCACTATTTTGATTTAACGGAAGATGTAGCTACTACCAATGCCATCCGGGAAATAGCCGCCAAAGCCAATGTTAGCTTTATGCCACAGTGTGGTCTGGCGCCAGGTTTCATCAGCATTGCGGCTTATGATATCGCCAAACAGTTTGATTCGCTGGATGCCGTTCGCCTGCGTGTAGGAGCGCTTCCCCAGTTTCCTACCAATAGTCTCATGTATAACCTTACCTGGAGCACCGATGGACTGATCAATGAATACTGCAACCCCTGCGATGCCATCTATGAAGGGGCCCGTAAAGAAGTGATGCCTATGGAAGGTTACGAGCGCTTTGCACTGGACGGCGTGGAATATGAAGCCTTCAATACCTCCGGTGGACTGGGCGCCCTCGCCGAAATACTGGACAAAAAAGTATATAACCTGGACTACAAAACAGTGCGCTATCCCGGCCATTGCCACCTCATGAAAATACTCCTGAGCGAACTAAAACTTAATAAAAAAAGGGATATTTTGAAAGAGATTATGGAAGATAGCATACCTTTCACTGCCCAGGATGTGGTATTGGTTTTTGTGTCTGTTTCAGGAATGGTGAACGGACGCTCCGTGCAACGCTCCTATTCACGTAAGATCTATAACCAGTCAGTGGCCGGCAAGGATTTCACCGCCATACAACTGACCACCGCAGGTGCTGCCTGCGCAGTCATAGACCTCCACGCAAAGGGGCTGCTCCCGGCCAATGGCTTTGTCCGGCAGGAAGACGTAGCATTCAATGATTTAATCAACAACCGCTTTGCGGTATATTATAATTAGCAGTTAAAGGATTGTCATTGGTAAATTTTTGTAAAGAGTAGCCTCTTTATTAAAAACACTAACGGCTAATTACTAAAAAAGCATCCTCACATGTTAAAAGATGTATTAAAAGGGCTGATGGATCGTTATCAGCAACGCGTACCGGATGTGGCAGCGGTAATTGCCGCCATGATTGAAGAAGGGATCATTCAGCAGGCGGATGATATCGAGAATGATCATATCGCTTTCCGAACAATGGGGGTGCCTCAGCTGGGCGTACAATCCCTGGAAAAAATATTTCTTCATTACGGCTATACGAAAATGGATCACTACCATTTCGCTGCCAAAAAGCTGGATGCGTGGTGGTATGCACCCCCGGAACCGCAATACCCGCGCATATTTATCAGTGAATTAAGGGTGAATGACCTCAGTGAAGCCGCGCAGGACATTATTCACCGCTATACCAGCGAAGTGAAAACGGATCCGGTAAATACACTGCAGCTCGACGATGCCAGCGCGGTAGATACCTTTTTACACAGCTCCCTCTGGCGCACCCCTACCCTGGCTGATTACCAGCTGCTGGCAGCGGAAAGCGAATATGCCGCCTGGGTAATTTATAACCGGTATTATCTCAATCACTTTACGGTGAGTGTACATAATTTACCGGCAGGATACAATACCGTGGCTGATTTCAACACCTTCCTGGAAAAACATGGTTTCCGTTTGAATGATGCAGGGGGCAAAATAAAAACCAGTCCGGATGGTGGGTTGCTACAAAGCGCCACAGTAGCGGGTATGATCACCGCAGCATTTGCAGGCGGAGAAAAGCAGGCGATTGCAGGTTCCTATGTAGAGTTTGCAGAAAGAAAGGTGCTGCCCCAATTTGCACATTTACCTGCAGGAGAAATAGGCAGAGCCCAAAGACGGGAAGGTTTCGAAGCCGGCAATGCCGATAAGATCTTTGAAAGCACCTACGCCACCCAAACAAAAAAAAGTTCCTAATTTAGTTTAATAATACACCCATAATGGAAGACATCTTAAAAGCATTTGGCATCACTACAGAACAAAGTGGTATCAGCACCGGCAACAAC
>NZ_DATCVJ010000663.1:0-4758 GCF_036566945.1 Chitinophaga sp.
AATAGCGGCCACACTTGCACTGTCATAACCTCCGCTCAAAAACACACCCACCGGCACATCAGATACCATACGATAGTTATAGGCACTGTGCATCAGTTCTTCTGTATGCCTGATCACATCGGAGTGGTTTAAGCCCGTAAGCGGCTGACGATAGGCATCCAGTACATTCCAGTACTCATGCGCCTTTACGCCGGCGTCTTTCAGTGTTACTTTCAGTGTATGACCCGGCTTTAGCTTATGCGTATTTTTGTAAATAGTATAGGGAGCAGGAATATAACTGAACTGTAAGAACAGGGAGAGACTTTTCTCATCAATTTCTCTTTTGAAAGAAGGATGTTCGCAAAGGCCTTTCAACTCAGAAGCAAAAAGCAAGGTTTGGTTATGCCAATAGTAATATAAAGGCTTCACACCTGCCCGGTCACGGAAAAGCGTCACCTCACGGGATTCCCGGTCATAGATAACGAAGGCAAACATGCCTATGCATTTATCCAGCACCTTTTCTTTCCATTGGGCATACCCTTTTATCAATACTTCTGTATCGGCGCCGGAATGAAAACTGTAACCCAGTTTTTCCAGTTCGGTCCGTATTTCTTTGAAGTTATATATTTCACCATTGAAAATAATGGAGTATTGCTGAAAATGCATGGGCTGATGTCCTGAGCTGGAAAGATCCAGAATAGACAGGCGACGCTGTCCCAGTCCTATCGATGCACGGGGATCTTCATATACTTCATAGCCGGCATCGTTTGGCCCACGGTGTGCCATCACATCCGTCATTTTTCGCAGTGTATCTGCGTCTGATTTTTGGGTAAAATCAATAAACCCTGCTATGCCACACATATGTTATCCGGTTTAGGGCGTTTAAGATTCCAAAAAATTCCATTCCAGAATGCCTTCAAATGAACAGATTCTTTCTTTAATAAAAACTGCGCTGTATTCTTTGGTATCGTAAGGAAAATAAAATATAGCGCAAAAACCAACCTGGCAGGAAGTTCTACGTTCCTGCGCATGAACAGTATCCTGTTCCGAGTAATGTAGTAAGTCTTCAGCGGGCTATTCTTCCCCGTTGTCATCGACTCTTTATGATAGATCAATGATTTATACTGATAGTAGATTTTATATCCTTGTCGTTTGAACTGCTCGCACCAATCGAATTCTTCATAATAGAGGAAATAGATTTCCGGCATGAGTCCTACTTTTCTCACGGCCTCCGCAGGTACCATCATGGCGCCTCCGTGTGCATAATGCGTTTCGGAAAAAGCGTCGTACTGACCATTATCCTGCTCTTTACAGCCAATCATACTATTCCTGCCGGTGAGGGCATCTACGGCTTTATATCCTGCGTATTCAATGGTTCCTTTATGAAAGAAATAATGAAACTTGGGGCTTACCACGCCTGCGTCCGGGTGTTTGCTGAATACTTCCAGCAAACCTTCTATCAGCCCTTCTGTAAACTCCGTATCATTATTTACCAGGAATAAGTATTCTCCGGTAGCGGCTCTTATACCAAGATTGTTTCCTCCGGCAAAGCCCAGGTTCTTATCACTCAAAATCACCTTTGCAGCAGGATATTCTTTATGTACCGCCGTCATTGGGTTCTCCGTAGAGGCGTTGTCCACCACTATTACTTCCAGACGGGGGTAAGAGTTATACCGGAGTGACCTCATTAACTCTGCGGTTACGCTGGCATTATTATAATTAACGGTTATAATAGATACCAGTGGATAATATGTATTATTTTCTGGCTGCATCTAGTAATGGATTATCGATCCCGGTTTGAGTATGCGTAGTATGAATAAATGTTTTGTCTGCACCCTTTAAGCGAAACAGCAGTAATATCATAATACCGATCGCGCGGGGTAAAGTAAACATAGCTGTCAAAAGATACTTGCTGAAAAACTTTCCCGGAATCGGTAATAAAAGGGAGAGCATGTTCAATACAAACAGCACCAGCCAAAAGGCCACTGGTATTATTAAAAATGACTGCAATAAAAAACATAACACGGTAAGTGCTGTTAAAGCAGCCATCAATAACATACGCGGCAATAGTGCATTCTGGCATACTGCCAGGTTAAAATAATTGATGTTGCCTTTGAATAATTCTGACCATCCCTTCTTCCAGAAAGTGCGCAGGTACACCAGCTGACTTGACATCCAGCGTTTGCGCTGGTTTTCAAATACGGCGGCATGTGTAATCTTTTCATCAAAAATATAGGCGTCTTCCAGGTACAGAATGGTGTGTCCTTTAGATATCACCAATAACTGCAACACTTTATCAAATCCGCCAGTGGCCTGAATTTCCAGCAAAATCTCTTTTATCAGCGGGTAGTGGAAAGCCATACCCGAACCAATCACAGAAGAAGACAATCCCAACGCATTGGCGCCCTTCCGGTAAAGGAAATTGGCGATAATCTCGTTGGCAGCATCCAGGATGGCAAAAGGTGTATTGAGATTCTTCGCTACTCTTTGTGCTTGTATCACCGGATTTCCCTGTTGAAAGGCATGATTAATTTTTAAAAGAAAATCTTCTTCCAACATATTATCCGCATCACAGATCAGTGCCAGGTCGTAGTCATCCCCTAAATAGTCAAATGCTGCATTCAGGGACTTCGCTTTTGTGCTCTTCTCGAATTTAACGGGTACCAGGCTAACGCCGGTAGCAGCCAATTCCTCCAGGGTTCTGGGCTGCAGGGAGTCAGCGATCACTACCACTTCATATCGGTCTACCGGATATTTCAACCGGTTATAACTGGCTACGGTAGACAAAATAATACTGTCCTCCTTATAAGCAGGGATGAGTATTGCTATTTTCGCGTAAATATTGGTGTCTTCGTATAATATCTCTTTTTTCCGGCTTAAACGGCCAGCTATGGCTAACAAAAGATTGTAGAATACGCATCCGGCCAGGTAAACAAACAGTACTATTTCTATAATTGCTATCATTATACATTATCTTTTTGCACAAGTGCCAGTGGCGTATTCACGATGAGCCACATATCATATCTGAAAGAGCGCTTATGCGCATAGTTAATATCCAGGTCTATCCGTTCTTTCACGGACATTTCTTTTTTACCTCTTTTGCTTACCTGCCACAAACCGGTAATACCTGCAGGAGCGAGGAATCTTTCCACCCAGTCATCGGTAGTCAGGGTAGTCGCTTCATATAATGGTAAAGGACGGTTACCCACCAGCGACATGTCGCCTTTGAGTACATTTAGTAATTGTGGTACTTCATCCAGGCTGCTATTCCGCAGGAAGCCACCCAGTTTGGTAACACGGGGATCGTTGGATACCTTAATGAACATTGGTCCGGCGTTGTTACCATCATATTGGTTAAGATGTTTAATCTTATCAAGCTGCCTGTCTGCATCCGGGATCATTGTCCGGAATTTATAAAACTTAAACACCCGGTAATTGCGGCCTGCGCGTTTCGCAGCATAAAAGATGGGGCCTTTGGATTCCGCCCTGATCAGGATAGCGATCAGCAACATCACCGGGCTCAACACCAATAAACCGGTACTTGCCAGCATCACGTCCAGCGAGCGTTTCATGAAATTGCTGTAGAACCTGCGGGTGTACAGTTTTTTGTTGATGGAGATCTTTTTGTAGGCAGGAAAAGCACGCATGCGCTTAAACTTGCTTACAATAGCCACTTTACTGCTCAGCATGTGCCAGGCATTCAGTGTGATCACGTCATCAATAAAGCGGTATTTGCCTACCAACGATTTTAGCTCCTCAAAACCTTTGTCTGCATAAATGAAAAAAGGAATGGAATTGAGGAACTGGTGAGTAGCAAAAAAAGATTCCCATTCGGGGAGGGCAGCTTCATAAGCACTCTCAAACCGGTAGATAATGGCAGCCGGCATTTTTTTGAAAACAAACTGCAGTTGATACATTACTTTTCTTGCATCCTCCACATTAGATGCCATAATACATCTGAACTGGTCGTTGTCGGTAAGCATATCTTTATGGGGGTGACCAACAAAAAGTATAATGCTTTCAGTGTCAGTATCATCAGCGTGAAAGGCTTCTTTGCCTACTCCTCTGATGCTCTCTACTTGCAGCAAGTTCGGTGTAAAGGTATTCATATGTCGCTTATTAGTAGTGTATTGGTTAATTCGATATAACAACCTTTGCTATACAGCAGAAATAGTCAGTTGCTCATTCAGTATAAAACCTACCTTATTCAATAATTGCATAGGATCAAAAGGTTTCTGGACTACGTGTCTTACACTGTTGTACCTTTCGGGTAGCTCATTCATCTTCTCAGCAAAAAAACCTGATAGCACAATTACCGGAACATCCTGGTACAAATAACTACCTGATAAGTAGTCCAGTAATTCCCAACCGTCTATGTTTGGCATCTGAAGATCCGTAATAATAAGATCCGCTTTATTCCCTTTGAGGAGCCAGGTCATAGCAGCCAGACCGTCCGGTGCAGAAACCACAGAATATTCTCTCCCTAAAACCGCTTCCAGCAAATAACGCATGGGCGTACTGTCGTCTATTATTAAAATTTTCTTTTTCATTTACCTTCTTTTCTAAACAATGTTAAAACTGTTATTTGGGTAGTATGCGTACAGTGCATCAACTACACCTGAAGGCTTTAAATGGGATCTGGTCAATAATTATAAGGTAATTAACCCTTGCGGTTTCTTTCAGGGGATATGAGAGAGGAAAAAATGGTTTTTACTTTATCCGTTTACCATGTTACCTGAACGTATCATTCAATTAACATGTAACAAAAATATTATTTCC
>NZ_DATCVJ010000664.1:0-8627 GCF_036566945.1 Chitinophaga sp.
AAGTAGCAGTAGTGGCTAAACGAAAAGGGGAGCAATGGTTTATCGGCGGCATCACCAACGACAAAGAAAGAGACGTAACATTCAGCTTCGACTTTTTAGAAAAAGGTAAAACCTATACCATGACTTATTTTGAAGATGGCATCAACGCCGGGAAACAAGCCATGGATTACCGCAGGAAAACCATACCTGTGAAAGCCGGGGATAAAATAACTATCAAAATGGTACGCAATGGCGGATGGGCGGCAGTGCTGAAATGAATGTAATCCGTCTTAAAAACAACATCCCTACAGCCTGCACTGTAGGGATGTTGTTTTTATAAAAATCTCCAATGCTTATCACATTAAAATGCTTCCCCAATTCTGAAATAGACCCCATAATCTCCTTTACCCACCGCGGCGTCCAAACCTACATTAAACTTCGTCTTCTTAAATGGATTGTATCGATACCCCACGCCTCCACCAGGATATAGTTTCCAGTCAAAACTTTCGGTATCAGAACCATAAATCGTTGCCAGGCCTACGAAACCTACTAACCCCATTTTCTTATGAAAATTAAAGCGGTATTCACCCTGCACATCCATCAAACCTGTTCCCCGATACTTGCCTTCCGAATATCCCCTGATATCTCTTCCACCCAGCGTCACCTGCTGTTCAAAGGCGATATTGCCCAATCCAAATTTGCCCATAAACCTGGCGGCGATGATATCGTGGTTTTGCCGCATGGGGAAATATTTATCAAATTCCAGGGAAACCCTGTTTGCCTCCGCGGTATTGCCAAACCAGGTCGGATAAGTTTTCCAGCTTAACTGTATTTTATCTCCCTTGGTAGGATAATAAACAGCATCCCTGGTATCATATAGCACATTCAATACAATCGCATTGGTATGGGATACACTGGTAGGTTTTATAGTGTCCTCATACACCGTATTGTAATGTGCATAGGTATAAGACAGGCCGGCATAAAGACCTTTGATAATTCTGCGCTGTACGCCAAAGCTCACGATAGTGGTTTTGGTGCCATAGTCATAAAAATCAGGATCATCGATATCATCCACGTAAAATTGTGAATTTTGAGTACCGGTCAGCACAAACAGTTTTGCACGCCACTTATCTTCCGCGAAATACCACCTGTTAAAAAAGGCAAAAATATACGAACGATTCGTAGTATAAATAGCGGACATGCCCGATAATGATTTAGGAGAAATGGTGTCATTTTTATTCAGCCGGTACATCATCATTGGAATAGCCCCAAACATAAATTTCAGATTCCGGTTGTAACTCAGATAGGGCATTACGTGGAACTCAATTTTCTTTTCCTTTTTCGGTGCTTGTTTCGGCAGGCTATCGGTGCCCGTCTGACCAAACAGGCAAGTGTAACTACATATAAACGACAATAGCCAAAGCGTTTTTTTCATCTGCTAAATTTAATGTGAGCGTACTACATTTTCCGGATGCCCTTTCACATGTTCAATCAGATTGGTATTGGATATCATCCTGTGGATCTACGGTGGGTATACTAGCGATGTAGATAACAAGCCGAACACACTAAAGGTTTATTATTTGCGAAAAAACAGCCATTTACCGGGCTTATTAAGCTGCTTAATACCGCTAACGAGCCTACGAAATCTTCCCCACAGCAACAAACACCTCCTATTGTAAAAGAATTTCCTGATTTGTAAATGATGGTATATGAACATATATTTGTTTAATCAACCATTTACATACGGTACATATGCGTGCAAATAAACTATCAGGTGTCCTATTATTGTCAGTGATTGCAGCCCTATTTTTTATTCCTTTTCTCGGACGGGTTCACTTGTTTGACTGGGATGAAATAAATTTCGCGGAGTGTTCCAGGGAAATGTTGAAACTGGGCGATTATACCAGGGTCTACGTTAACTTTAAACCCTTCTGGGAAAAGCCACCCATGTTCTTCTGGATGCAAAGTCTTTCCATGAAAATATTTGGGATCAATGAATTTGCGGCGCGCTTTCCCAATGCGGTCTGTGGCATTGCTACCCTGATTGTCTTGTTCCTTTGTGGTACAAGATTGTACGATAAAAAATTCGGGATACTCTGGGCACTCGCTTTCGGCGGCTCGCTTTTCCCTAATATGTATTTCAAATCCGGTATTATTGATCCCTGGTTTAACCTGTTCACCTTCCTGTCGCTCTATTATTTTATTTTGTACAACTGGAAAAAGAATGGATTTGACAAAGATGGCATTAACAAAAAACCAGTATACTATGCTGTGTGGGCAGGCATTTTTATGGGACTTGCCATTCTCACCAAAGGACAGGTAGCGTTGATGGTATTCCTGATGGTGTTGGGCGTCTACTTTATTTATAACAGGTTTAAGTTCTTTTTCAACTGGTGGCATGCGCTTTTATTTTTGATCGTCGCGTCGTTGGTAACCCTGACCTGGTACGGATATGAAACAGCCAAGAACGGCCCCTGGTTTATTACAGAGTTCCTGAAGTACCAGTACCGCCTCTTTACTACCCACGACGCAGGACAGGCGGGCTTTTTCGGATATCACTACGTGGTGCTGCTCGTAGGATGTTTCCCGGCTTCTCTTTTTGCCATTCCTTCCTTCTTTAAAGCGCGCTATAGCAGCAGGTATGATAAAGATTTTAAGATCTGGATGCTGCTGTTGTTCTGGGTAGTCACACTGCTGTTCACGATTGTACAATCACGCATTATTCACTACTCCTCTCTGGCCTGGTTCCCGATCAGCTTTCTGGCGGCCTATTCATTTTACAAATGGGACAGAAAGGAAATGGATTATAAAAAATATGTGGGCGTATTAACGGCTATCCTGGGAACGATCATCGCATTGGTACTCCTGGCGGTGGCTTTGATCGCTTTAAATATTAAGCAATTGATCCCATATGTGCACGATACTTTTGCACAGGCAAATATGGCCGCTGAGGTAAAGTGGAATGGTTGGGAAGGTATCGTGGGCCTCCTGATGCTGGCCACCATTATTGTGGGATTAAGGCAGTTGAAGAAGCGTAAATTCATGAATGCGGCCACCACTTATTTTGTGGGAACGGGCCTGGTTATTTTTCTGGCAGCAGCGATCATTGTTCCGAAAGTTGAAAAGTATTCTCAGGCCGCTGCTATTGAGTTTTTTGAGCAAAGACAAGGAGAAGATTGTTATGTAACCACCTTAGGTTACTGGAGCTATGCCCCTTTCTTCTATACGCATAAAGAAAAACCGGTGAATGAAAATTCTTACGATGAAACGTGGCTCCTGACCGGCCCTATTGATAAACCTGCCTATTTTGTCACCAAAATAGATAGAGTAGATCAGTATAAACAAAATACCTCCCTGAAAGAGTTGTATCGTAAAAACGGGTTTGTGTTTTTGAAGCGGGAAGTAGCTGCCAAATAATAAAATAAATGACAACAGGAAAGGCGTTGCGGTACATCCCAACGCCTTTCCTGTTATTATTTTGAGCCGGTATGCTTTTACTTTTTACCGGAAAAGAACCGCAGCACTTTGCTAATGATTTTATCGTTGGCACCGAGCATGCCTTTTATCTCCGTATAAACGGCCACCATCGCATTATCCAGCTTCACCATAAATTTCTTCCCTTCTTCTCCGGGGCGTACCATGTAATGGGTGGCTCTGCGGAAAGGCTGGGCTTCTTCAGTATAATAATACAAAGCGATAGATCTCCTGAACTGATCTTCAGGACAGGTAGTAGGTTCCGGATGGCCATGGTAGGAATCAGCATCTGTATTAAAAATAACACAGCGATTAAAAACAGGCAGCACTTTCTTTTCGCAAGCCTGCATGTTCGTGTCCCATAGTTCCAGTTTACCGCCCCATTCTTCTTCCCAGTCTTTGTTAAGGTACACAAGTACATTTACGCGCCGTTGCCATTGACGATGATGCGGATGTACGGTAAAATCGGCGTGGATGTTAAGATAGCCGCCTCTTTTGGACTGATGGATACCACCCCCTTCGAGGAGGTCATCTTTCATCAAACCTTTGATCCCGGTCAGCGTACTAAGAAATTCCAGGAACTCCGGGGAATTCAATTCATTAATGGTCCGCTTAATAGACGGTGGCAAGAGATCAAGCTTATTCAGCCCTGCCTTGTTTTCATTGTAATGAACGTAATTGATCCAGCCATCCGCCTCATTTAATTTGTCAAACTCCTGCACACAGGTTTCCAATACATCAGGGTTCAGGAAGTTTTCTAATACAATGTGAGGGTAAGGACTGGCTCCCTGGTATTCGGCGCTTAGCGAGGGGAGCTGACAATTCCAATGATCACGATCAAATAACTGCGTGGTTACGGTTGTTTGCACTTCTTGAATGTTTTAGACATGACTTTCAAAGGAGTTATAAATATAACGTAAATAATCATTCGATCAGCACTCCTATCCTGTTCATCTTCAATACACACCAAAATGCTATCTTTCAGGATGCAACACGAAGAATTTGAGCCCCGGGAAGAGCTACGGGACAGCATCAGGTGCTTTTGGCACAACACAAACGACTTCGGCGAACAGCCGTCGGCTTTTGAAGTAACGCCTGATGGTTATGCGGAAATAATTTTCCATTTCGGCAGCGGCTGTAGCATTGCTGCTAATGGCGCCTTACAGCCATTGCCATCGCCATTTATGATGGGGCTACTCAATCAGCCGGTTCATTTTTACGCGCAAAATCGTTTAGAAATCATTGCTATCAGGTGCTATCCCTGGACGGTGTTCGATTTGCTCGGCCTCCCCTCCGATAAAAAAGGGGTACATATATTTGAGCATCCCATCACCGGGCTTCATGCCAGCTTAAGTAAGCTGGTAGCCGCAGGACAAATAGCCGAAGCCATCAACCACGTACAACAGTACTTTCTTGACGCGAGGTCGCGGATTCCGATGGACAGCATGCTATTCAAAGCCGGAGTGGCCATGAGGAAAGCCAATGGTACCCTGCCCGTTAGCCAGGTGGCCGCCGCCGCGCATGCAACGGTACGTACCCTGGAAAGAAAGTTCAAGCAGTCTTCCGGCCATACGATCAAAGATGTATCAGGACTGATGCGCTTTGAGCAGGTACGCAACCACTTGTGGCATTATCCCGACGCCAACATTGCCGGCCTCGCTCACGACCTGGGCTATACGGACCAATCCCACCTGAGCCGGGAATTCAAGCGCTATAGCGGTACTACGCCCGCAGCATTTGCACGGAAGACAAAGAAAAGGAAAAAGGCAGTCAGTAATGATTTTGTCGCGTTTGTACAATCCTAGTGGAGCCGCATTCCGGAATTTTGTGTCTCAATAATGCAATATGAAAGCTACATCTAAAGACATGAAATCCACAACAGATCCTATATACGACGTGATCATTTCCGGCGCCGGGCCTGTGGGCCTGTTCCTCGCCTGTGAACTGGCCCTGGCCCAATGTTCAGTACTGATATTGGAAAAAGCGGAAGATCCGCATTCGCCCCTGAAGCAATTCCCTTTCGGCATCCGGGGACTCTCCGCCCCTTCTATTGAAGCATTATATCGCCGTGACTTGCTGAAAGAGCTGGCCTTACATAAACGTCTCAAAAGCCCACACGCAAACGCCGTACAAGCAAGCCGCCGTCAGGCGGGGCATTTCGCCGGCATCCCTTTTTATGAAGATGATATAGATACCTCACAATGGGAGTATCGCCTGCCCGGCTCCCCTGCTACCGCTTTAATTTCTGAAATGCAGGAAATTGAAACAGCGCTGGTCCAACGTGCAACAGCCATGGGCATCACCATCCTGCGTGGGTTGCCCACTACGGACATTCACCAAACCGCAGATGGCGTAACCGTGCAGTCGGGCGACCGATCATTTAATGGCAAATGGCTCGTGGGCTGCGATGGCAGCCGTAGTGCTGTTCGTAAAGCCGGCAGCTTCGACTTCGCCGGTACCGAGCCCGAATTTACCGGCTACTCTGTACAGGTGGACATCGCCGATCCGGAAAAGCTCCTTCCCGGCCGAAACATGACCGCCACAGGCATGTACCTTCAATCCCAGCCGGGGTATATTATGATCCAGGTATTTGATGGCGGCGCGTTTCATCATTCCAAAAAGCCGATCACGCTTGAACACGTGCAGGAATTGCTACGCTACGTATCTAACACCGATGTAACCCTCAATGCGCTGCATATCGCCACCACGTGGACTGACCGGGCACGACAAGCCACCACCTATCGCAACGGACGAATATTTTTAGCCGGTGACGCCGCGCATATCCACTCGCCGTTGGGAGGCCAGGGACTTAACCTGGGACTCGGCGATGCCATGAACCTGGGATGGAAACTAGCCGCTACCATCCATCACCATGCGCCGGAAGCCTTGCTGGACAGCTATTATACCGAACGCTATCCTCTTGGCGAACAGGTGCTGGACTGGTCACGCGCCCAGGTGGCCATCATGCAATCAACTCCTTCTGCCCGCGCACTGAACGCCATTTTCCGCGACCTGATGACCACCCGCGACGGCGCCACCTGGTTCGCAGGACGCGTAAGAGGTGTACACACACGTTACCCGCTCGCTGGTGACCATCCTTTAACAGGTCGCAGCGTTCCCGACTTTGAATTTGAAGATGGCAGCAGGATCGGTGAGTTCATGCGCAATGGCCAGGGGATACTGCTCGACTTTGACAGGAATCCTTCCCTTCAATTATTAGCCGATGAATATGGCCAGCGGATCAGGTATATTTCCGCCAGCGCAAAAGAACAATTCGGTTTGAGTGCAGCGCTGATACGCCCCGATGGCATCATCGCCTGGGCGACTGACGGGGAGCCAGATGCGAGCGCGCTTCAAAAGGCCGCTGATCAATGGTTTGCAGGTAATGTAGGCATCTCTCAATAAAATATTATTTCCCGCAAAGGCGCAAAGCAGCAAAGAATACCGAAGCGAACTTTAAATCCGCAAAGCCTGCAGATGATATAATAGCCATAAAAAAGACAATTATGTCATCTTCGCGCCTTTGCTGCTTTGCGCCTTTGCGGGAAATAATATACTTTTCGGTCAACCCCTGACCCGCTATCGTTTACCTCCATCACCTCCAAAATCCAGAAGCAGATCAATCACCGGTAGGCCGGAAACTGGGTGCACTCACATTACTTTCTATAAACGCCTTCCGGTATTCTCTCGGAGAAGTTCCCTGGTAAATTTTGAACTGTCTGTTGAAGTAGGAAATATTATCAAACCCACAGGCATAGCATATTTCAGAAATCCCATTGTCTGTTCCCATTAATAATTTCGTAGCATGACTAATCCTGATCTCATTTACAAACTGCGAAAATGTTTTAGTGGTTCTTTTTTTGAAGTAGCGGCAAAATGCCGCTTCGTTCATATATGCCAGGGCGGCAGCAGATTTGCTGTCTACATGCCCTGCATAATTTTCCAGCACATATTTAAATACGGATTCTAATTTTTTCGAATCTACATCCTTATAGTGTATTTTTCTGGGATCATCGGTAAGGAGCTGCACACTATCCCTGCTTCTTAGCGACAATTCATCCAGGATCTGTAACAGTATAATCAGATTTTTCATTTGCTGACTTGCCTGAAACTGAAAAAACAGGGTATTCACAGCAGATGATATCTTGCTAAATTTTATCCCATACTCAGACAACTGTATCAGTTCTCTTATCTTTCTCAATTCCAGGTTATCAAAAAAATCTTTGCCGATAAAGTCCTCTGTAAACTGTACAATAATAGCGTGCGCTAATTCGTCGGTACCCACCGGCGAACTATTATTACAGAAACAGTGCACCAACCCCGGACCAAACATATAAATCTCTCCTTCATTGTAATTCATGACCTTATTACCCGCATACATTTTACCCTCACTTTTTACAATCAGGATCAATTCATACCCATGATGAAAATGAAAAGTATTGGTGAAACGTGGCTGACAAAATTCTTTCACTACAAAGCTGGAATCCTCCGGCGTAGAGATATGCCGGTAAGCCACTTCCGGAGTAGATACGTGTCGGTAAGAAATTTTCATAATGCCTTTATATTTAGTACACTATTTATTTTCCAAAGCTGAAAAATAAGGAGTTTGGTAAATATAGTATCGATATATTGCAAATGAAGTACTTTTATTTAAACGGAAGTCTGAATAAGTTTGTGATACAATGATTTTATTTAAACGGTTCCTGTTATGAAATCGATCAGGACATGACAGCTGCCATGCTATTGGTTATTCTTCTATAGTGGACAAGAAAAGTTTACGTAGCTGACATCCGCAAAAAACATTCATCCACATTAATACAATAACGCGTTATGGAATTAGCGATACACAATTGGATGCGATCCGAAACAATAGAAACGACTATCAAGCGGGTTGCCGCGCTTGGATATACCAAACTTGAAATTGCCGGCACCCCGGAACAGTACGACACCAAAAGCATCAGCACACTGATGAAGCAACATGGCTTGTCGTGCTGGGGATCTGTTACACTGATGCTGGGAGATCGGAACCTGCTGGCCAGAGACGAATCACAACGTGCAAAATCAGTACAATACGTGAAGGACGTAGTAAAAATGGTAAAGGAACTGGATGGCCATATGGTATCAGTAGTACCCTGTACTGTTGGAAAAATTATACCTGATGGAAGACCAGCCGA
>NZ_DATCVJ010000665.1:0-1584 GCF_036566945.1 Chitinophaga sp.
CCATCGTCAAACGTGGCCTCCACTTGAACGCTCTGTACTAGATCTGGAACTCCGGGCAATACGTCGTCTTTATTTAACACATGTCTTCCTGATTTCATGAGTTCAGAAACCGATTTTCCATCTCGCGCTCCTTCTAAAATGTAATCTGCGATTAGAGCCACCGATTCAGGATAATTGAGTTTTAAACCCCTTGTTTTTCTTTTTCGCGCGACCTCTGCACTCATAGAAATATATAATTTATCAATTTCTCTGGGTGATAGAAACATCAAAGATCAAATTTTATTATAAAGTCAGATATTTATAATTGATCTCAAATTATCAATTAAAGATAAGTTTTTCATGAGTCATAAAAATATGCAGTTATTTGGTAATGGTCTCAAAAGAACGTATGGAACTGAAGCAAGGAGATATAATCTACTAGCTGCAAGGTTGATTGCTGACCTTGTTAAAGGCTTTCTGGGTCCCAGAGGACTTGAAAAAATGTTTATTGACATTCTTGGCGAGATGACTGTTACTAAGGATGGTGCAACATTTCTAAGAAAGATTGATGTTGAGCATCCTGCCGCTAAGGTTATTATTGAGGCCTCCAATGCGGTGGATAATGCCGTCGGTGATGGTACTACATCAGTTGTTGTGCTTGCAGGAGCCCTAGTTGAAAAAGCAGAAGGTCTATTAGAAATTGGTGTATCGCCAAGCAGAATTTCAGATGGTTATAATAATGCATTGCACATGGCACTTGAAATTGTCAGGAAAGTTTCCATTGAAACAACTAGTCATGATAAAAAGATAATGAGGTATCTTGTTGAGACTTGTTTGAGATCAAAGGCTGTATCTCAGTTTACAGAAGAAATAGTAATTCCCAGTCTTGTTGTTGACGGAATTTGTGAAATCGCTGATTTTTCAAGACGCTATCTTGAAGTGGATGACATTAAGATCGAGGAAAAAATAGGGAATAGTTCTGATACCGAGCTTGTTCATGGAACTGTAATAGACAAAACAATAGATGATTCGTCAATGCCCCGAATTATTGAAAACGCAAAGATTTTGCTTCTTGACAGCGATGTCCAGGATGAACGCACAAAGACTGATGCCGAAATTAGGATTTCAAACCCTAGCCAGATGACCTCGTTCATAAAGAAAAAAAACAGTAACTTGCTTCAAAAGATTCAGTATGTAATTGAATCTGGTGCAAATGTTGTTTTTTCGCGTGGTGGGATAGATTCCCTTGCACTAAATCATTTTGCCAAGAACAAAATGTTAACTGTTAGAAGAGTTAAAGAAAACGATTTGTTATGGCTGGCAAAGGCTACCGGAGCCAAGGTCGTCAGAGATCTTGATAGCATAAACGGCAGTGATCTGGGGTACGCTGCAAAGGTGTATGAAAAAACAGTTGGTGATGATAAAATGGTTTTCGTTAATGGTTGCAGGAATCCAAAGTCAATAACATTTCTTTTGCGTGCTAATTCAAAAAAAATCCTTGATGAATTTCATCGTACGATACTAGATTCTATTTATGTTTTGAGAAATTTTATTACGGATCCAAAAATTGTTCCTGGGGGAGGTGCCGTAGAAGCATTTATTGCC
>NZ_DATCVJ010000666.1:0-9495 GCF_036566945.1 Chitinophaga sp.
CCTGAATACGGGAAACGGCGCCGGTGAAATATTTATCAACTGTTGCCTGGTTGATACCCAGTATTTCAAAGATCTGTGCACCCTGGTAAGATTGCAGGGTAGAGATGCCCATCTTGGAGAATACCTTGAGGAGACCATCACAAACTGCTTTAATATAATTCTTTTTCAGTTTGTCTACATCCAGCGCAGTATCCAGCTTGTTGTTCAGCTTCATATCGCGTATGGTGCTGAGTGCCAGATATGGGTTGATGGCAGTTACGCCAAAGCCCAACAGGCAAGCAAAGTGGTGTACTTCCCACACATCACCGGCTTCAACAATCAGTCCTACCTGGCCACGGTAACCCTTGCGGATCAGGTGGTGGTGAACGGCGGAAGCAGCCATGATAGAAGGAATCGCAGCATGTTCGGAGTCGATGGCGCGGTCAGACAGAATGATTACTTCAAAACCATCTTCCACAGCATCTACGGCATAGCGGCAAAGGCGGGCCAATCCTTTTTCCAGGGAGCCGGGCTTACCGTCTGCCTTGAAATAAGTATGCAATGTTTTGGCCTGGAATAAACCGGTGTCGATACTGCGTATCTTCTCCAGTTCATGGTTGTTGAGGATCGGATGACGCAAGGCCAGTCCATGGCAATGCAACGGATCTTCATTCAGCAGATTACCATTGTTGCCCACAAAAGTAGCCAGCGACATTACCAGTCTTTCCCGGATAGGATCAATTGGCGGGTTAGTTACCTGTGCAAACAGCTGTTTGAAATAGTTACACAGATGTTGTGGCTGGTTGCTCAGTACTGCCAGCGGGGTATCTGTACCCATAGAGCCAACAGGTTCTTTGCCATCAATCGCCATAGGGGCAATGATGTGATCCAGGTCTTCTGTGCTATAACCGAATGCGCGCTGGTATTTAAAGATCTGGTCATGTTCCAGGTGAGTAAAGGTTACTCTTGGTTCAGGCAGTTCTTCCAGGCGGATCTTATATTTATTCAGCCACTCGCCGTATGGTTGCTGAGAGCAGATTTGTTGTTTCAGCTCTTCATCACCAATGATACGGCCCTGTTCCATGTCTACGATAAACATTTTACCAGGTTGCAGACGGCCTTTTTCTTTGATGTTTTTTGGATCGATGGGTAATACACCGGCTTCAGAAGCCATGATTACGCGATCATCTTTCGTTACCACGAAGCGGCTCGGACGTAACCCGTTACGGTCGAGGGTAGCGCCAATGATTTTACCATCGGTGAAAGAAATGGAAGCGGGTCCGTCCCATGGCTCCATGAGAGAAGCATGGTATTCGTAAAACGCTTTCTTTTCTTCGCCCATATCTTCATTACCATCCCAGGCTTCCGGTACCAGCATCATCATTACATGCGGTAAAGAGCGGCCGGTCATGGTGAGCAGTTCAATCACGTTATCAAGACTGGCAGAATCGGATTGGCCTTCTTCCACAATTGGAAGCAGCATTTCCATTTCTTCAGTAGTGAAAAACTTAGACACGAAGTCCCTTTCGCCGGCGCGGAGCCAGTTGAGGTTACCTTTCAGTGTATTGATTTCGCCATTGTGTGCAATGTACCGGTAAGGATGCGCCAATCTCCAGCTAGGGAAAGTGTTGGTCGCAAACCGGGAGTGGATGAGAGCAAAGGCGGATACCATTTTCTCATCACTCAGGTCTGTATAATAATGACGCACCTGGTAAGTGGTCAGCTGACCTTTGTATACAATTGTTTTATAAGAGAGCGATGCAATATAGAACAGTGACTTCTCTTTAGGTACTGTATTGCGAACCGTTTTAGAAACGTAATTGCGGAGCACAAATAATTTGCGCTCAAAAATTTCCGGATCACTGATATGATAAGGACAGGCGATAAATACCTGTTCAATTTCCGGTTCTACAGAAAGGGCTGTTTCGCCGATACCATCCGGGCGTACCGGTACTTTGCGGTAACCTAGAATTTCCAGGCCCAATTTCTCTGCGCTGCGTTGAAATATCTCACGACACTCTTCACGCCAGCGTGGTTCTTTCGGAAAGAAGACCATGCCTACACCGTATTTCCCAAATTCCGGCAGGCGAATACCCAATTTCAGGCACTCATCGTACAGAAACTCGTGTGGCGTTTGAAACAGTATTCCTGCACCATCTCCCGTGTTTTGCTCACAACCGCAGGCTCCGCGGTGTTCCATGTTTTCCAGCATGGTTAAGGCATCACGAATGATATGGTGGGATTTACGACCCTTAATATGGGCTGTAAAACCTGTTCCGCAGGCATCATGTTCAAATTCCGGACGGTATAAACCTTGCGTTTGCTTCACTTCATCCATTTGGTTTAGATTTTTTGCTTTGGCACACTCCCCCCTTTGACTTACGCCGCGGGTATGGTGTACGATATAATTCGGGAACGGTTTAAAGATACTAAAGGAACGCGGTATTTTTTGTATAAACTTTTGTTAGACGGTTAAAATTTAGAAAAAAATAAAAAGATGACGTTCTTTGTTAGAATATTTGAAAAAATGAAAGCTCCCGGAGGTGAATTGGGGTGGTTAAAGAGGGACATATGGAAGGGTTGAAGAGCCAGCTCAAAAGCGAGGGGGTATATGGTTGTATGGCAAATAATTATAATAATATTGCGCTGATTCAGGGAAGTTGCGTGTTTGCACCGGAAAGAAAACCGGCGAAAAAAGGAAGGGCCAACCAAAGCATACTTTGGTTGGCCCTAACGGGTAATATTTTATTGAGTGCTAATTACAAGCTAAGCCATGGACCATAACCATTGGCTTTTGTCCAGGTTCGTTGAATCAGATTGTCACTAGGCCCTTTTACAAAGATATCCATAGACAAGGAGTCCGGAGCAGCTACAGCAGGTGCTGAATAAATGCTGGAGCCAATACGGTTCCAACTTTTCCAGCTGTCGGTAACTGACCAATTGGTGGTAATAAGCTGATGGTTACTGCCTAAAGCAAAAATATCCACATTAGAATATCCTCTTGCAACAGCAGCCGGTGCGGAATAAATAGAACCGCCCAAATTGCCCCATACCGTTCCATCACTTTCTTTTGTCCATATTCCCTGTACCAGATGATTGGTGGCATCCTGCGCATACATCTCTATTGAGTTGGGGTATCTGGAAGCACTGGTTGCAGCTGAAGATACAGACATCACAAAACTTTGCCACTCGTGCCAGCCCTCTCCTTCTACATAATATCTGGTTTGCAAAACGTCATTAGTACCTTTTACCAGTACGTTGATAAAATCGGCACCTCTGGATGCAGCATTGGGAGCTGAAAAGAAGTAACCACCAAGGTTTGACCACTGACTCCATCCGCTGCCTGGCGTCCAGGTCTTGTAGATAAGGTTATTGGTAGCTCCTTTCGCAAAAACAGCAATATTGTTTTCATCGCGGGAGGTGGCGGAAGGATCTGAGGTAAGCGTTCCGCCCAGGTCTGTCCAGTCAGACCAGCCGGTACCAGGTACGTATACTTTCTCCAGCAGTGTATTGTCCTTGCTTCTTAGGAATAAGTGCAACTCTTTGGTGCCTTTTCTGTAGGTAGCAGTAGGAACACTAAAATTACCGGATGGATTGCCATAAAACTGATTTAAGGCAACTACGTCATTAGGATTGAACGGATGATCCTCATTATTCAGACAGCCGGACATCCAGCTGAAAGCCGCTCCACTGGTAGGTGTGCCATCAATCTTAATAAGATCTACCTGCGTATCGTTGGCTTTAGCTACTTGTGTATAAGTACAATGGTAAAGATTGTCTGCATAGGTAGTATGTCTTAGCCCTATAGCATGGCCGATTTCATGCGCAATTAATGTAGCCAGCCGTTTTTCATCGAGGTTTGCTCCCAGCGCGGTTACGTCCAGGGTTACCGGACTGGATGGAGTTCTGGAAACTGCGGGATAGGCCAGGGTTAATGCTTGTGGGCCACCCAGTTTTCCATCTTTAATTTCAATATCTGCTGTTGAACTATTGGCTACTTTTTTAAATGTAATACTCAGATTAAGCGCATTATATCTTGCAATGGCAAGATCCAAAGCATTTAGGTAAGCGGTTGGCAAACCTGTCGCTGAGATATTGATGGTGCGGGGTAATGCTGTCAGGGTATAAGATAGCTTGTATTGGTCAGCCTCAGCGATAAATAAAGCAGTATATCCTTGTTTGTTTGCAAGATCGTTGTCGGTTAAGAAAAGATCACCCTCTACCACGTAGCCTCCATTTAGCTTTATGGCATTTAGCGTATCAAAGCCCAAAGCATTGATTTTGCCCATAGTAGAAGAAGGTATTTTTGTGTCATCTACCGGGGTAGTAGGGTCTTTCGTGCACGCCGACAGAAAAACTGCACCTGCGGCTACGCAGGAAAAAAGTTTAGTGTTGAAATTCATTATTGAAGTTATTAATCGTTTGACAATTAAAAGGGTTAATTGTATAAGTATAGGAATTGGTTATCGATAACACAAATGACAATTGCCAGTCAAAAGTAGCCGAAAAATAAAAGCATAAAAAAAATATATGCCTGCTGTTTCCCTCTTTAGCATGTAATCATCGTTTTCCCGCAGCAGAGAAAGGGAGGCTAAACCTGCGGCCCCAACAATTTATATACCTTATGTAAAAAAAATTGCTTATCAAGAAGATATTTGGAATAATTTTTTTCCCAGCCCCGCCCCAATTTGTCTAGCCGTTCTGGACCCAGGGTATTTAAACCGTAGCCAGATGAAACACTTGAATGAAAACCCCATTGGATTATGGTTCAAACTGAAAAATAGTCTTCCCGTTTGTAATCTGGACCCGTAAGGGCTCGCCCAATAAACTCTCGTTTTGCATTCTGTCCAGCGCTGTTACTACATAGGTATATGTTTTCCCTTTTACGTAGGAAATGTCTTTATATACCGGATCGGGCATCTGATCCAGAATTGAGAGGATTTTCGTAGGGTCGCTGACGTTAATCGCTTCATTTTGCTCAAAACGATACAGCACATATTGTTTTGTATGCCCACTGGTATCATCATCTGTCCAGTGTATTTCAAGTCCACCGGGACGCTCGAAGGCATCGATGAAATAAGGTGCTTCCGGTGTCTGTTTCGGCAACCACGACATAATGGGTCTTAGTGCCGGATATTTGTAAACACCGTTGCGTAGCAGGGTTTCTACGCCGAGCGGGTTGCCCCTGAAAGAGGCGGCACTATAAAAAATACTCCCCTGAACAGTATTCAATGTTCTGGCTTCTTCTACCTGGGAAGGTATTTCGCCGGGGTTTTTCCAGGCTGCATTACTGTTAATACGGTATACGCCATGACCAATATACACCTGTCGTCCGTAGCCATGTTGCCCCCACCAGTTCAACAATATTTCATAATCCACCAGCCGGTGGCCCCGCTCCCAGTACAATTGAGGTGCAACATAGTCGATCCAGCCATTTTTCAACCATTTGAGAATATCTGCATAAAGGTCATCATAGTTGGTTTGACCGCCTTTGGTATAAGAACCTTCCGGATCTTTGTCTTTATTCCGCCAAACGCCAAATGGACTAATCCCGAATTTTACCCATGGCTTTTCTGCTTTGATGGCAACACTCAATAACTTTATAATAGCATCCACATTGGCGCGGCGCCAATCGTCTTTCATCATGTTATTGCCATACTGGCGGTAAGAGTTGTTATCCGGAAATTCTTTTCCAGGTGCGCGATACGGGTAGAAGTAATCATCGAAGTGTATGGCATCGATATCGTATCGTTTTACCACATCACGGATCACCATCGTAACATATTCACGTACTTCCGGAATACCCGGATCAAAATATTTTTTGCCATCGTAGGTGAGAAACCATTGTGGTTTCAGGCGGGTAATATGATTGGCAGCCACGCTGCTGCGGCTTACATTGAATACGGCCCGGTAAGGGTTAAACCAGGCATGAAATTCCATGCCGCGTTTATGCGTTTCCTCTACCATGAATTGTAAAGGATCGTAGTATGGATTAGGCGCCTGGCCCTGCACACCGGTAAGGTATTCGGACCAGGGTTCATATGGTGAGGCATAAAAAGCATCAGTAGCCGGACGCACCTGTACCACCACGGCATTCATGCCATTGCGTTGCTGCTGATCAAGTAAAGCGATGAACTCCTGCTTTTGTTGTTCTGTACTCAGCCCGCGTCGGGATGGCCAGTCAATATTTTCAACAGTGGCTATCCAAACGGCCCTTAATTCGCGTTTAGGTGGCAATTGCGCCCATGCCTGCTGCATCAGAATGATCCATAGAATTATACCTGCTATAAATTGCTTCAACATCTGCCTTACTTTTAACCGTAAGATGCGAAAATAGCAAAAACCGGGGCTGATGCGATACAAATCTGTGATTCTTATGAAGATAGATTGTTTATTCCTTTTCTACCTTCACCTTCATTACCGGCGCTTTATAATCATCCGCGAGGTATTCAGGCGGCACAGTACTCGTATTTCCATCTCTGTGTGCAAAAAAATGCGGCGACATAATTTCTACACCGGCGGCATTAAAATGATCCTGAATGTTTCGGTGCAGGTCTGAATAAAGCAGCGCCATTTTATGTGAATGATCGGTGTACACATTGATTTCATAGGCAATGGAAAAATCATTCAGGCTGGTTTGTAATACAAAGGGTGCTTTGTCTTTCAAAACACCATCTGTTGCCATGGCAGCGCTGATCAGCATTTCGTGTACCTTTTTCCAGGGAACGTCATAACCAATCGTGACGGTGGTATGTAGTATCAACCCCAGGTCTTTACTGGAAGTAGTGAAGTTGATGGTATGGCCGTTTAAGATGCTGGCATTGGGTACGGTGATTTCTTCATTTTTTATAGTGCGCAACCGGGTCACCAGCAGGTTTTTTTCAATCACATCGCCGGTGATCTCTCCTATTTTCACGCGGTCGCCGATTTTAAAGGGACGCATATACGTAATGACAAAGCCGGCAATTACATTTGAAATGGCGGAGGAAGAGCCTAAAGAAAAAAGAATACCCAGGAAAACAGATACGCCCTGGAATATTTTTGAGTCGGAACCAGGCAGATAAGGGAATATCACCACAAACATAAACGCATATAGCAGGAACTTAACGCCACTGGCCGTGGGGGCTGCCCAATCGGGATAGAAGCCCCTGATGGTTAAGTTACCAGCGGCAATTTCTCCTGCCAGGTAATTCACCAGTTTTACCAGGTATCGGGTAATAAAGTATATCACCAGTATGGTGAGTAATTTAGGGAGATATTGAACAAAGCTATGGAAGATGGATTTAACCGGAGATAATGTCCAGTCGATGAGTTTATCGGCGATGCCTTCTGTCCAGGGGAAGATACTGAACACAAAAGGTAAGGTGATATAGAAAATGAACAGGATAGAGATGATCCGTGCGATGCGCAGCACGTTAAACACAATGCCAATCTGCTTTTGCTGGTTCAGTAAGGCGTATTCTTTTACTTTTACGCCTTTGAAAAAACGGTCCTTATCGGTTACTATTTTTTTGCGTAGCCATTTGAAAAAACGGTTGATACCATATACGATAGTGGAGAATACAACGATGATCAATAGCAGCCAGCCTAAGCGGATGAGGACACTCTGAAGACTGTGATCTTTTTTATCCTGCTCCACTGCCTTTTTGATGGCCACCACATAGCTCTGTGCTACTTCCATTTTATCCTGGTTAAGCCACAGTGCATCATCGTCTGTTACGCTTAGCAGTACCAGATCATTATAGGTAACATCTATATTGTTTTCGTTTTGTATAGTCCGGATGGAGTCTGCAGAAAAAAACGGATCGTCTGAGAGTTGTGCCAGTTTGCGGTTAATATTTTCCGCTCTGTCGCTGGGCTGCAGTGGCCCCAGTTTATTGTAAATATAAAAGAGCGTATCGCCGAAAGGCACTACCGGAATGCCGTTATGAGTGGCTCTGAGCTGATTGATACGTAGCTGGTTGGCTACTTTTTTCAGAGAGTCGGCCTGTTGGAAGGAGTTGAGTTTTTCCTGAAGCTCTTTTTTCCTGGCGTCGTTATCGTTGCTTTGCAGGAGTTGTTGCTGCAGCGCTTTTTTTTGTGCTTCGTCTGCTTTTTGCAGGGAATCATTTTCCCGGAGCAGGCGGGTGGTCAGTACCAGTTGTGTATTTGCCACCGAATCGCGGACGGCCTTGCTACTATCCGTTTGCGCAGGACAAAATATGGTGATACTAACCAGTATACCAGTGAAGAGGAGGGTAAAAACAATTCTCATTCCCGAAGCTTTTGTTTAAAGTACGGAAAATTCGCGTAGCAGCAGCCCGCTAAGAAGGTAAAAATTTATAAAGGGAGAAAAGCGCTATACCTTTCTTTTGGTATACTGGCTGTAGTCCGGCAAGGTGGCTTCATATTCCTGGTGCATCAGCGGTGATGTGAGCAGAAAGTCGGCAGATGCGCGATTGCTGGCCATCGGGATATTCCACACTACGCCCAAACGAAGTAATGCTTTGATATCTGGATCATGCGGCAATGCTTCCATAGGATCCCAGAAGAAAATAATGACATCCAGTTCGCCGGTGGCTACCAGGGCGCCAATTTGTTGATCGCCGCCCAGGGGGCCACTCAGTAATTTTCTGACAGATACGTCGAGCGCCTGTTCTATCAGCAGCCCGGTAGTGCCGGTAGCGTATAGTTCATGGCGGCTTAATACCGTTTTATTATAAATGGCCCATTCAATCAGTTCTGCTTTCTTATGGTCATGAGCAATCAGGGCGATTCTTTTGCGTGCTTTTAATACTTTCGTTGTTTGCATATCTGTTACAAAAGTAATAAGTGCCCGCAATAAAATAATGTTTTAATGCCTTTCGTTGGTGTCCAGTGTGGCCAGGTCGCGGTCAAAAATATAAAGACCACCTTTATCCTCTCCTATAAGCTTTAATTTATCCAGGATATGCCGCGCCAGGCGTTCTTCTTCAATCTGTTCTGTTACATACCATTGCAAAAAGTTATGGGTAGCATAGTCCTTTTCGCTGAGGCACATATCTACCAGGTTGTTAATTTCTTTGGATACGGCCAGTTCATGGCTAAAAACCTGTTCAAAAATTTCATGAATGTTTTTGAACTTCACGGTGGGCTGTTTCAGCGCAGGTACCAGGCCATGTCCGCCACGCTCATTAATGAATTTCAACAGTTTGAGCATATGTGTGCGCTCTTCATCGGAGTGGCGATATAGGAACTGAGCTACCCCATTAAAGCCTTCCACTTCCGACCAGGAAGCCATGGCAAGATAATATTGGGAAGAGGCTGCTTCCATTTCTACCTGTTGATTCAGCGCAGACTGGATTTTCGGCGAGAGTTCTTTCAATAACATGATGAAAAATTTGTATACTGGTGAAGATTGAGATGGGACGGGGATATCAATGACGCCTATGACCGGATTGTTAATTTCGATAGCACACGTTTAGATGCATCCCTAAATTCTGCCCGAAAAATGTTACCTTTGCATAAGTAAATTAGGATAAAATGATTAAAACAGGA
>NZ_DATCVJ010000667.1:0-4148 GCF_036566945.1 Chitinophaga sp.
TATTTATGGTGGAAAGAGCGCGACAAGGGTATTACCTTTGTGAGGTATGAGGAGTTTGGGATAGACATGCCGGTGAATTATAAGATCCATGGGATCGATGTGTCTAAATTTCAGAAAGAGATTAACTGGCAGGCTGTAAAACAGATGCAGGTAGATAAGATTCGTATATCCTTTGCGTTTATAAAAGCAACGGAAGGTATTACCCGGCAGGACGCGGCTTTTCGGCAAAACTGGGACAGGGCAGGTAAAGCCGGATTAATCAGAGGGGCTTACCACTTTTTTTACGCCACCCGGGATCCATTGAAACAAGCCATTAATTTTCATAACGTAGCCGATCTGCAATCAGGTGATCTGCCACCGGTACTGGACATAGAAACCAGCAATAATCAGCCTGCCGCCGTTATCCGCAGCACTGCAAAAATCTGGCTGGAGGAAATGGAGAAGGTCTATAAAGTAAAGCCGATCATTTATACGAATATCCACTTTTACGAAACCTATCTTGGCAACGAATTCGACAGCTACCCTTTGTGGATTGCGCATTATTATCAGAAAGAACGGCCACGTTCCGACCGGGCCTGGATGTTCTGGCAGCACAGTGATATTGGGAGGGTGAACGGCATCCGCACCACCGTAGATTTTAATGTATTTAAGGGAGATAGCGCGGCACTTGCCAAACTGTGCATACCTTAGTAACGCATATCATTCACTATGGCAGAAGAACCCGTAACACAGGGAACACCGGAAGAAGTACCGGAGCCCGATCCTAACAAGATGGACTATGAGTTGTTTCATTTCCTCATAAAAATCATGCGTACGATCTTCATTGGTTTTTTCTGGATGATGATCAACGTCTTCTTTGGCCTGTATCTGGGCTTTGGCGTGCCGGAGGAATCTACCCCCGGCAGAATGTTTTTTTTCTACACCTGGTTTGGCGTTACACTGGTTGCCTACATTTATTATGTATGGCGTGCCTGGCGAAAAAAAATGAGTGCGCCCTGATTATTGAATCAGACTTCTTTTGCCGAGTTCCATGGTCCAGTTATTCATGTACAAGCCCACACCTATTTCAGTAAAAGTGGGATCCATCATGTTATGACAATGCTTTGGACTGCTCAGCCAGCCTAGAATTACCGCCTGTTCATCCATACTGCCAACGGCAATATTTTCACCATAATAATTCCAGTGATAACCGGCAGCATCCAGTCTCGCACCTGGCGTGGTGCCGCTTGGAGAGTTGTGGTCAAAGTATTTGTTGATCACCATGTCTTTGCTATGATCATAGGCCGCTCTTTCCAACAGGCCATTCCAGATCACTGCACCTACCGGTGGCATCTGATCGGCTCCACATTTGCAGCCATGGCTGCGTAGCCCATTTACCAGCACCAGCAGTACGTTGCGATCCACTTTGTTTTCAGGTACGATAGAAGTGTCTGCCGGCGGCGTTTTGCCAGCTTCATTGGGGGTAACACCGGCGCTTTTGGTGCAACTGCAATAGATTATAATGGCCATCATTGAGATAGCGATACGGATAATTTTCCCGGACATAACCAGTAATAAGTTATAGTAAATAGATACCGGGTTCTAAACAGGACTTGGATTAAAACTAAAAAATTGGCTTTAGGAGGAACTTGATTAAAACTACACTTGGTTGCTCAGAGGTTATGGGTTAAAACATCAACGAGGCCCTAAAGGTAAGGTGTAGATATGAGAAATTCATTACAGCTTTTGTAAATCTAATGTTAATCACAACTGCTATATTTCCGCAGGGCGTCGTTGTGTTTCTTTCCCATTGTGAATCAGGCATTTGGGGAAAGGATGCCCCGGATACAGTTCGCTAAACCCCTTAAAATGGCCGTTTTCGGGGTGGAATAGTCTTTGTAAATCTTCTCATGAACACCCATATTTTTCATCAAATCAGGATATCATGAAAAAAAGTGCAGCAGATAATAACTCCGGAACATATCAGCAAAGGGAGAAGAAGCCGGTGGATATACTGGATACAGATAAGGGTACTACTACACGTAATCCCATGCATGGCGACTTATCCGATACACCGGAAAAGGAAAACAAAGCTGTCAGGGACAGTGAAGCATCAAAAAAGAAAAAGCATTGAACATATTACCATATAATATGAAAACCCTATTTCTTAATTAAGGGAGCTTCAATAATCCTTTAATGTTGTGGTGTATATTGGCCATCCTATTCCTGGGATGGTTTTTTTTAGCTGCTATGGTCTGCAATGATTTTCCATTCCCCTTTCATCTTTTTCAACACCAGGCTGAAATGTCCTTCCAGATCTCCGATGGTTCTTTGCAGGTGCCATTTACCGATTAACAGGTATATACCGGCCGCCAGGGGCTTGAATTCCAGCAGTTTAAAATCCAGTTTCCCCATGGTCGTGGCATCGGGATAGGTTTTTTTGTAGCGGTCCAGCGTGGCTTGCCAGCCATAGGTTACGCCGTTTTTACCAATAAATAATAAGGAATCAGAATGCCAGTAGGTTTGCATAAAAGCATTGATATCTCCATTATTCCAGGCAGTGGTTTGCGCGGTCATCAGGGCAGTAATTTTTTGTTGGTCGCCCTGCTGGGCTTTCAGGGCTTGCGTAGGAAACCCAGCCAGCGCCCCCAATAGTGTAAGGAACAGAATAAAACGCATGTTAAATTTTTAGCAAAAGATAAACAGTTTTTCCGATGTAACGCAATGCTGATTATAGTAACTTTGCAGCATTATTTTTAGCACATCACTTACAATTATATTTAAAAATCAACAGTTTATGCCCGGATATGAACTATTTGGAGCCGAGGAAAGGAAAGAAGTAAACGACGTACTGGAAACAGGTATCATGATGCGTTACGGATTTGATGGTCCGCGTAAAGGCATCTGGAAAGCAAAGGAGCTGGAACAGGCCATTTGCGATAAACTGAATGTACAGTATACCCAGCTTGCTTCCAGTGGTACCGCTGCATTAACCACAGCGATGGCTGCACTCGGACTGGGTGCCGGCGATGAAATTATCATGCCCACCTTTACCTTCGTCGCCAGCTTTGAATCTGTATTTTCTGTAGGTGCAACACCTGTGCTGGTAGATGTGGATGATACCCTTACACTGGATCCTAAAGCAGTGGAAGCGGCCATCACGCCACGTACCAAAGCAGTGATGCCGGTGCATATGTGTGGCGCCATGGCGGATCTGGATGCACTGCAGGCGATCTGTAAAAAACACAACCTCTTTCTGCTGGAAGATGCTTGTCAGTCTTTCGGCGCCTCTTACAAAGGGAAAGCATTGGGTTCTATCGGTGATGCCGGTACGTTCTCTTTCGACTTTGTAAAAACCATTACCTGTGCAGAAGGCGGTGCTATCATTACCAATAACAAAGATATTTATACTAAATGTGACGGCTACACGGACCATGGTCATGATCACCTCGGGGTAGACCGCGGTGCTGATCTGCATCCGTTTATCGGCTACAACTACCGTATTTCTGAGCTGCATGCTGCTGTAGGTTTGGCGCAGGTACGCAAGCTGGATACTTTCCTGGCGATACAACGTAAAACCAAGAAGATATTCAAGGATGCATTGGCTACCGTGCCCGGCGTAACTTTCCGTCGCTTACCGGATGAAGCCGGCGACAGTGCTACGTTTCTGTCGTTCTTCCTGCCGGAAACAGCCCAGGCAGCGAAAGCTGCTGCTGCGATGAAAGCCGCAGGTTTAGCTGCGTTTCATTACTATGATAATAACTGGCATTACATCCGTCAGTGGCAGCACTTCAAAGAAGGGGGCGTATTAACTCCTTTTGCAAAAGAGCTGAAACAGGCCATGGAAGTGTATAAAACAAAAGAATTCCCGGCTTCTGATCTGATCATTGGCAGAAACATTTCCACGCCTATTAACCTGAGCTGGAGTGATGCAGAAATCCAGGAAAGAGCGGAGAAACTGGTGAATGCTGTTAAGAGCGCATTATAAGTTCACGCAAGGACGCAAAGCAGCTAAGCAGCAAAGAAATTTGTAACTTAATCCTTTGCTGCTTAGCTACTTCGCTCCTTTGCGTGATCAAAAACATATTACATGAGAAAAATTGCGTTGATACCTGCCCGTTATGGAGCATCCCGTTTTCCAGGCAAGATGATGGCAAAACTGGGTGATA
>NZ_DATCVJ010000668.1:0-4727 GCF_036566945.1 Chitinophaga sp.
GTTGAAACTCTGCGCTGTAGCGGGAGCGGATGTCCAGCATTCTTTTTTCGTAAGTGAGTTCCTTGTCCATATTTCTGCGGGCAGCGTCATCGGCATTATCGGTGGATATTTTATCCTGCTCTCTTTTCTGATGTCGCTCCGCAATGAGTTGTTCTACTTCGTGGGTATAGTTATTATATACCGGTAAGAATTTTTGTGCTTCTTCCGTTGTAAGGTCAAGTTTTTTTGATAGGTATTCTATCTGTATGGCTTTTATTTTTTCCGTGGGATCTTCGGATGGGGGCTGCTGTGCGCTGCTTACACCAGTGGTGTGAAGAAGCACAAACATTGCAATCCATATAAAGCTAAAACGTTTCATCATTTCTTTTCGGGTGACACTTCCTTGGATAAATCTGTTTGTTGCAGGTATTTTTCGATGGCTTCCAGCGGAACGGCTTCGTTCAGTTGCTTTTGCACCGGGGTTGCTTCCACAGAAACAGAGGATGCAAAAATAGCATCATTATCAAAAGGATCAGTGTGGGTTTGCAGGTATTCAACGATATCTTGGTCGTTCAGGTCTTCCAGTTGTCTTTCTATTTTAGAATGGCCGTTACCGGATGTAATAAACAGGATAGCGCTGCTGCCAATTAAAGCAGTTAAGCAGGCGGCCACTGTCCATTTGATCCAGGTGCTTGTATTGGTCCGGTGTACGACCCGTAATGGAGGGGCCGGCAGCAGGTGATTGACTTGCAGGGATTCAAAATAGCCTTCGGGCACGGTAAAAGGGGCCTGTTTGGGTATTGCAGCGAGGAAAGGGGAAAGGGATTCCAGTTCTGCCTGTGGCGTACTGGTTTCTTCCGCTTTAATCCGTTGCAGGATGGTTTGTGATAGGCCATCAAAGTAACCAGCAGGAATAGTTGGGTGTTGTTGAGCAGCAGGCGTGCCGGAATGCAGGTCTTCCAGCTGAATTTGCAGCATAATAGCGGCGGGCAGTTCCTCAAAGTAACCAGCCGGCACCGTGAAAGGTGCTTCAGCCGGCCAGTTGACGCCTGGTGCTATTTGTGCTAGTTCATTCGCTATGTAGGTCTGCTTGCTCATATACTGTTTTTTAGACAGTGAAGGGATTTAATAGTTTAATGTGATTTTAATCTTTTGATAAATTTCTTTAAAAATCACTTAAAATAAATATTTGTAAAATTATATGTCAGCTCCTTTCCGGATATATTCTTCTATCTTTTTTACGGCGTGGTGGTAAGAAGCTTTGAGTGCGCCTTCCGACGTTTCCAGTACTTTACTCATCTCTTCGTAGGGCATTTCGTCATAATAGCGCAGGTTAAAGACAATCCTTTGTTTATCGGGCAAACTGAGTATGGCTCTTTGTAGTTTCCACTCCAATTTATTGGGGTCGAACTGGGGATCTGCCCTGAGTTTGTTGCTTAAACCGGTTTCCACTTCTGACAGGGAAATGGATGTTTTACGCTTTTGCTGTTCCAGGAAAGTCAAACTTTCATTGGTAGCTATTTTATATAGCCAGGTATATAGTTGTGCATCCTCCCGGAAATTTTCCAGGTTTTTCCACACTTTAATAAATACATTCTGCAGCACATCATTAGCGTCGTCATGGTCCATGACCATTCTGCGAATGTGCCAGTAAAGTCTTTCCTGGTACTTCTGGATGATCAGGGTAAACCCTTTTTCCTTTGTATCAGGTATGCGGTATAATGCCAATAAAGTTTTATCGTCCTGTGAAACGGCCATAGGTTAAATGGTTCTTAACAGGTTTTAATTAGATGAATATAATTAAAAACCCACTGATAAGACCAATACTTTCACGGGAAGTTTAATGCGATTTTTTGTCTTTGCCCAGGATTATACTGATTTTGATGATTCACCAGATTTTTGTTTAGATGATTTTGAGAGATATAAAAAAGATTAGCGAAGACAGTGGCGGGTATCCGCTTCCATCTTCGCTAATCTTCAAAATTTTAAAAATTCACCCAACAAAAATCTGGTGAATCATCAAAATCAGTATAATCCTGAGTAAGACAATATTCGCGTTATGCTTTTTTCTTTCTCGCCATTGCTTTTTCAGCAGCTGCTACGATATGGTCGGCATCCAGGCCATATTTTTTCAGCAGGTCCAGTGGTTTACCGCTTTCGCCGAAAGTATCGTTGGTACCTACATATTCAATAGGAACGGGGATATGACGGGAAGCTACCTGCGCAATGCTATCACCCAGACCACCGAGTACGTTATGTTCTTCTGCAGTTACCGCACAACCAGTTTTGTTGAGGGAGGCAATCACGGCAGCTTCGTCCAGTGGTTTAATGGTGTGGATGTTGATGATTTCCACGCTGTATCCTTTTTCTTCCAGCACTTTACCGGCTTCGATAGCGATCCACACCAGGTGTCCGCAGGCGAATAAGGTAACATCTGTTCCTTCGTGAAGGATCTGCGCTTTACCCACTTCAAAATGCTGGTCTTCTGCAGTGAAGTTTGGCCATTTCGGACGGCCAAAACGGAGGTATACCGGACCTTCATAATCAGCGATGGCGATTGTAGCTGCCTTGGTTTGATTGAAATCGCAAGGTACGATCACCGTCATTCCGGGCAACATTTTCATCATGCCGATATCTTCCAGAATCTGGTGGGTAGCACCATCTTCACCCAGGGTAAGTCCTGCGTGGGAGGCACATATTTTTACGTTTTTATTGGAGTAGGCTACTGACTGACGGATCTGGTCATACACCCTACCGGTAGAAAAGTTAGCGAAAGTAGTAGTATAAGGGATTTTACCGCCAATGGTTAAGCCGGCTGCAATACCTATCATATTGGCTTCTGCAATACCTACCTGTACAAAACGATCAGGAAATTCTTTAATAAATGCGTTCAGTTTCATGGAACCGAGCAAGTCGGCTGTCAGTGCAACTACATTAGGGTTTTTACGACCTACTTCCAATATACCTTCACCAAACCCGCCACGGGTTTCTTTTTCATTTAGTGGTTGAATATCTTTTACCATTATGGTCTTTTTAAAATTGAAGTATAAAAGTAAACATTAAAAAGTGATGATCCTAGTTACTCAGCACTTTATTGCGAAGGCTTACTTCCCATTGCCATGCCGTCCGCATACTGTCTTCTATACCTATTTCAGGTGACCAGTGAAGCTTTTCTTTGGCTTTATTGTTATTGGCATAAATAGAGATTACATCCCCTTCCCTGCGTGGGCCGGTGGTATAATTCAGCTTAATGCCGGATATTTTTTCAAATGCTTTAATAGCTTCCAGTACGGTTACGCCGTTGCCGGTACCCAGGTTGAAAATTTCGCAATTGCTTTCGTTGCGGTGTTCAATCAGGTATTGCAATGCTTTCGTGTGTGCATTGGCGATATCCATTACGTGAATATAGTCACGTACGCAGGAGCCATCGCGGGTATCGTAATCGGTACCAAAAACGGTCATTTTAGGAATTTTTCCGATGGCAGTTTGGGTGATTACGGGTACCAGGTTGTCTGGTTTGCCCAGTGGCAGTTCGCCTATGAGTGCGGATGGATGAGCACCAACCGGGTTGAAATAACGGAGGAGTATAGACTGGGTATCATTGACCCGGCTATAGTCTTCAATGATTTGTTCGCCAATTTGTTTGGTGCGTGCATACGGAGACTGTGCTTCGCCGATGGGGGTTGTTTCCACAACGGGTAAGTCTTTGGTATTGCCGTATACGGAGCAGGAAGAAGAGAATACCAGGTTAGGTACATTATATTCTTTTACACATTTCAGCACATTGATCAGGGAAGTCAGGTTATTCTGAAAGTACATCAGGGGCTCGTTAACAGATTCTCCGACTGCTTTCAGGGCGGCGAAATGGATAACGCCTACAATATCCCTGTTTTCATGAAATACTGCGTTGGTATCTTCCAGGTTACAAAGATCTACTTTGTAATTGCGCACCTTCTTTCCGGTAATTTTTTCTATACCATCTAATAATTGGGGGGTACTCCTGATGTTACTGTCTACAGACACTACATCAAATCCATTATTGATCAGATCTACAATAGTATGTGCGCCAATATAGCCACATCCACCCGTAACAAGAACCTTCATGATATTTCAGATTTACTTTATTAGTTATTTCAGAACATTTTTTGATTAAGTACTGTTTCGAGGTATGCCCCGTAGCCACTTTTAAGCAGTGGTTTCGCCAATTCCTTCAGTTGATCGGCATTGATAAACCCTTTACGGAAGGCAATTTCCTCGATACAGGCAATTTTTATTCCCTGTCTTTGTTCAATCACCTGTACAAACTGTGAGGCCTGCATCAGTGAGTCAAAGGTACCGGTATCCAGCCACGCTGTACCGCGGGGCAAGATAGAAACTTTTAATTTTCCGCGTTGCAAATATTCTTTATTGACATCTGTAATTTCGTATTCACCGCGGGGACTGGGTTGCAGATTTTTCGCAATTTCCACTACGGTATTATCGTAGAAATAGAGACCAGGTACCGCGTAGTTTGACTTTGGCTGTGCTGGTTTCTCTTCTATGGATAATACGGTCATATCATCTCCGAATTCCACTACTCCATATCTTTCCGGGTCTGATACCTGGTAAGCATATACGATACCACCATCGGGATTGGCGTTATGAGCGAGTTGGGTACCAAGGCCGGCGCCATGAAAAATATTATCACCTAACACCAATGCCACGCTGTCGTTGCCGATAAATTGTTCTCCTATTACAAATGCCTGTGC
>NZ_DATCVJ010000669.1:0-4362 GCF_036566945.1 Chitinophaga sp.
AATTGCTTTACCCTTGCGTATTCGAGGTTATCAGCGGGCATGGGTACTATCGGAAAACCATTCTTAGTAATGTAATATAGCATGATGCGGCGTGGTTATTATCAATACCATCAAAGCTATAGCGTTCATCTTACAATCACAAATAAAATTATATTAATATATCATACTACTAACGTACAGCAGTATACGTCATTATATAATTTTTTTAGTTAGGTAACCTTATTATATTTGTAATGACCAATCCGTGATGGAAATCTAAATGAATATGTATGAATGACGCTATGCAGCAAGGCAGAGCCGGATCAGATAACCCTAAATCCCCACTGGATGCACAAATGTTAGTCCGACTAAAAAGAATGCTGCTATTTACCAATGACGATGAGCAATATCTGATAATGGCGGGCAACATTCTGACTGCGCACACGGAAGACATTCTGAATAATTGGTATGATTACATTTTAAAGAATAATTATCTCGCTTATTATTTTACGCGGGATGGTGCGCCTGATGTAAATTATCTGCAAACCCTGCGTCCTCATTTTCGCAAATGGATTACTGACTTATGTACGCGGCAGGAAGGCAATACCTGGTGGCAGTTTGAAGAACGTATTGCTGCACAGCTACAGTTGAAACCAGCCCTTACAACTAATATGGACCCGTTGCCGGTAGAATACTTGCGGTATTTATCCACTTTTATATATCCTGTTTCTGAAGCAGGCAGACCTTACCTGGCCACGCATGGTCATCCGGCGGCAGACGTAGCTCACATGCAACAGGCATGGTTTAAAGCGGTTAGTTTCAGTGTTCTGTTATGGGTATATCCTCAAGCCCAATCGCTCCCATTTTAGTATAACCGTATACGTTAGCACCCAAAAGAAAAAGACTATGCAAGTCGCAGTTTACGACACATATGTTAAGAAAAAGGATGGAAGACATCTGCATTTCGACATTATAGTAACGAAAGACACCCGTTTTGAGCAGGTATTGGTATTTGGAAATTCCTATCTCCAGACCAAAAGGGGAGAGGGGCTGTTGGTATCACATAAGGACTGCCGTTTTTCCCATATTACCGAGATAATACCGCGGTGGGAGATCCAAATTCTGCGAAAAGGGTACTATATCCATGAGCTCGAAGGCTGCCGGGAAAAAAAAGGGATTTAGTCAAGGAATGTCACTAATATGCTATTTCACGCCATATATTTATATTGTACCTTGCCCCACTTAACTATTAAGGACAGCAAGAAAATATGGGGAAAGTTTCCACATTCAGCCCAGCACAGCAGGCAGAAAACACATCTAGTAAAGTAGTGGCCTCCCTGGAGCGATTATCAGAAGCCTTCCGTGTACTATTATGGCAGGAGGCCACACAGTATGGACTTAGTCCCATACAAATTCAGGTACTTACCTTTTTACTGCACTACCCGGAGGAAAAGCGTACTGTAACCAACCTGGCGTCATATTTCAACATGACCAAGGCAACGATCAGTGATGCAGTGAAGTCATTGGAACAGAAGCAATACCTGACCCGTAAAGCGAGTGCTACAGACACACGCAGTCACACTTTACACCTCGTAAAGGAAGGACGTGCCGTGGCAAAAAAAGTAGAACAGTTCGCCAACCCTTTACAGGACACGGTAGACCAGTTATCTGCAAAAGAACAGAGTGGGCTGCTGGAACAATTGATGCAACTGATCTATCAGCTGAATCAACAGGAAGTTATTTCAACGCAGCCGATGTGTTTTAATTGTCAGTCGTACACTGAGAAGAAAGGACACTATTGTAACAAGTTGAAAATAGCTTTGAACAATGGTGGTTTACGGGTAGACTGTCAGGTATTTGAGCTTCGGGAAGAAGAGTAGGAGTTATTGTATACGTGGCAACTGGCAGGTCATCTCATTATCGCCGGCCACAAAGCCCAATTGCTCGTATAATAAACGTCCATCCTTACTGGTATGTAAGCTTACCTTACCGGTATTACGTTCTTTTGCCTCTTCCATTAATTTTTGCAATAACGTTTTTGCAATGCCTTTCCGGCGGAAAGCAGGGAGCGTATACACATTCAGGATATAGGCAACTTTGCCTTCAAGATTGTGGTACAGTGGTGGCTGGTTATAAAAAACTATGCCGGCACTGGCCACAACCCTGCCTTCTGCCAAAGCAAACCAGTTTACAAAGTTATTCTTGGTAAGATGTTCTGTTAAGTAAACCCTGAGATGATCCTGCAACACGGTATCCTGGGAAATATCAGCCTTAGGGTAAATTTCTTTCAGAAACTGCAGCCGCAAATGCACCAACTGCGGGATATCTGTTATATCCGCCTTTCTGTAGGTAATCATAGTTCTTTTGGGTTATTCGAATTTATTTTTATCAGGCTTCCTTGTTACTCCTCCACCATCTAAAGGCCAGGAAACCAATAATTGCCAGGGGTGTTAAAGCCAACATCAGGATGCCATTATTCAGGCCCTTTGCAGGACCTTCGCCCAGCTGTTGTGCTGTTTTAGTACACAGGGAACACTGCGCCATTACTGACCCGCTCATCACCATTAAAACACCTGTCAGCAAAAACAAACCTGCCTTCTTCATAGTATTGCTTATTTGATCACACAAAATTAGGCTATCTCTCCCAAAAAAATCCGCTAAATATATTAGTGGTAGTAAGGGGAAATCATGATATAAACGATCACACCGGTCACTGCTACATAAAACCAGATAGGCCAGGTAATACGGGCTATTTTACGATGACGGGGAATATCATTCTGAAATCCGCGCAACAGGGTAAAAAGCACCAGTGGCACTATAATACCTGCCAGCACAATATGTGTCAGTAAAAGGAAATAATAAATATAACGTACGCCGCCGAGGATCGCTTTTTCCGAAGCATCTAAGATACCGTTATGATCCAGGTCGCCGAAACGTGTTTCAGGGGCCAGGGCATGGTAGGTAACATAAGACAACAGGAATAGTGCGGACAGTGCCACCGCAATTAAATTAGCGGTTTTATGCGCTTTCACCTGACCGTTTTTAATAAAGTACAGGCTGGCCAGCAACAACACTGCTGTCGCAGTGTTCAGAATAGCATGGAACAACGGCAGTATCCTGATATCAAATCCAGGATGCATCTCCGGTTTGGGCAAAACAAACAATAACGCCACCAACGCAGGGATCGCGATAGATACAATGGTAATGGGCGTATTGAGATTTTTATTTTTAAGTTCCATATCTGCTAAATATAAAGGTGAATAAGGTAAGGTGAACACCCTTTCCTTATTCACCCTTTCAAATAAAATTATTTATTACTTTTCTCCGGAGAATAATTTTTTGAGGAAGGCTCCAAAACCTGGTCTATGTCTTTCCTTTGCCAGATGCAATATGGCGATATCGCCTGCGCATCGTTTTACTGCATTGGAATCCAGCCCGTCGTAGTATCCCCTGATATTTCCGTTTTTGTCAATCAGCACGAGCTTTTCCGTATGTATAAAATCATCCGGACCACCGTCTCCTTTGGTAACTGAAACAAAAAAATCGTTTCGGGCGAGGTCGTAGATTTCTTTTTTACTCCCGGTCAGCAACCACCAGTTATCAGGATTGATCTGGTAATCATATGCGTATTTACGCAGTTTGTCTACCGTATCTCTTTCCGGATCTACTGAAAAAGAGAGGATCTGGAGTAAAGAATCATTCTTTACGTAAGCACTCTGGATCTTTCTCAGGTTCTTAGTCAATGTAGGACAGATACTTGGGCAGGAGGTGAAAAAGAAATCAACCAGTAATACTTTTCCTTCCATGTCTTTCAAACTAACGGATTGACCGAGTTGGTTGGTCAGTTTGAAGTCCCTGATCTTATGAAAAACGGTATCGTAAGAAACTTTACCATTTTCAGAGATCGTATCTACTCTCTCGGGGATGAAGTAACCGGGTACTGGCACCACATTTTTTCCGTAGTGATCTACGATGAGATAACCCAAAAGCGGCACCAATATAGCCAATGATACTCCTAATAAAGCCCTGCGAGTGATGATCCTGACAATTTATAAATGAAATTAATGATGCTTTTCAGCTGGTCCAACCTTTGGAGTTTCTACGGGAGTACCTGGTTTCAGGTCTTTACGCATATTTTTCCAGGAGTCACCTTCATAAAGGAAAGCGATGATAAACCATACGAACAGCAGTAAAGGGATCAATACCGTCATGATCAGGTTTTTGATTTCATGACCTAAGTGCATAAATTCCGCTACTATATAGAAAGCTTTTACCAGGGTAAGACCGATAAATATTGCGTTCAGCAATACTCTTGGCAGGAAACCGTATTCCAGGTGTAAGAACGCCAGACCTACTTCCACCAATGTGATACACAACAGGATC
>NZ_DATCVJ010000670.1:0-4931 GCF_036566945.1 Chitinophaga sp.
TTATCTTCATCCAGCTGGTATTTGTTGACGCTTTCGTTATAGGCTTTTAACGCATTGGATATTTTAACAATCGTATTGGTATTATGTGCCAGGTTGCCGGTGATGTTGATATTCAGGTTCCTGTTGCGATACGCATTGGCAGTAAGATATAATTCATATCCTTTATTGACCATATCTCCAAGATTGGCTTTATAGGTGGTATAGCCGGTAGAAGGAGAGAGGTTGATATCTGTTAAAAGCCCTTTGGTGAGCTTATTATAGTATACCGGGTTCACCACGAGGCGATCATGCCACAGTCCTATTTCCCCGCGTACTTCGTAGTTGTAGGTCTTTTGCCATTGCAGACTATTGTTGCCATAACCATTGAGTACAGCGCCTATGCCGGTAGAATACCAGTTGGCAGTTTGGTAGGAATACATGGTTTTAGCCAAATAGGGAGGAAAGTCCACAGAGCCGGTTACGCCATAGGTGGCCGCTATTTTTAAACGGGACAATGCGGTAGACATCTTCTGAAAAAAGGCTTCATTATGGATGTTCCAGCCGATACCTGCGGACCAGAAAGGCGCGTACCGTTTATCGGAACCGAAGGAGGAAGAACCATCCACGCGGAAAGCTGCATCCATCAGGTATTTATTCTGGTAGGAGTAGCTGCCGTTGAAGAAAGAGCCTATCAAACTGCTTTTAGGCACATCACCTTTGGGTGCTGAATTTTCAGCATAGGTTCTGGCAAAGCCAATATTGGTGAATTTATCGTTGGAGAAACCTCTTGCTTCAAAACCTTTATAATCGCTTTTAGAATAGGTAATATTAGTACCTAATACCGCATTTAACGCATGTTGACCCAGTTGTTTGTTGAAGACCATGCGAAGGTTTCCATCCATGCGGAGACTATTACTGCTGGAGTAGAAGTAGCTACCACGGTTGAGGATTTCGCTGGCTGGTGTTTCGAAAAATGTATTGCTGAAGGGCGACACAAAGTTATCGGTGGTGCTTTTGGTACTGTTCATACTCACTAACCCAATCAAACGAAGGGCTGGGTTGATTTTCCAGTCTACCGACAGTGCATCGATCAGTTCCAGGTAGGCAGCTTTATTGAAGTTGCCCAGCGACGCTTCAAACAGCGGATTATATACCGGTATGTTTTTGTATTGATCCTCGCCAGTCTTTTTCGTATCTACTCTCCAGTTAGCAATTTCACGGATTAGTTTTCCGTTCGCATCTGTCATTGGATAGTAGGGATTCATATTAGCATAGGTAGAGAAGCTGCCGTATTTGGAATTTTCTTCATTTACCTGTGTAATGGTGATTTCATTTTTGATGAGCAGGGTGCGGGTGGGATTGTAGTTAAAGCTCATGCCACCACTGTACCTGTCGCGGCCGGAGCCTTTCATCACACCCGGATTGGTTTGATAGCGGAGGTCGATGCCGTATCTGAAGGTAGAGTCGCCGCCTTCTGCATACATAGAATGTTTCTGGCCGTAGGTGTTTCTAAGTGGTTGTGAGAGCCAGTAGGTGTTGTAGCCACTCACTACATTTTTCAGTTTTGCGTAATACTGTTTATCTAAATCTTCCTGGTTATAGGCACTGCTATTACCGGAATCATATAAGCCGGCCAGTTTTTCATACGCCAGTTTATCGCTGGCGTTGAGTACATGATAGCCGCTGAGGTCCGGGGCGGTAGCGTTTAGTTCATAGTTATACGTTAAACGTAACTTACCGGGAATAGGTGTTTTAGTGGTAATCACGATCACACCGTTGGCGGCCCTGGAGCCATATACCGCAGTAGCAGCAGCATCTTTCAGGATGGTGATGCTGGCAATTCTGTTAATATCAAAATCCACTACTTTTTGCAGCGGTACTTCGAAGCCGTCCATAATAAAAACAGGGAGGTTATAGCTGCTGGACAAATTATTTCTATCCAGCACTTCTCCGTTCATGGAAGGCATGGCGGTAGAACCTCTCACATTGATCTTGGGCAATGCGTTGGGGTCGGAGCCGAGCAGGTTGTTTTCCGCAATTCTGAAGGAAGGATCAAAGGAGGCTAAGCCTTTCAGGATATTTTGGGGATTTAAACGTTTGAGTACGTCTCCCTGAACGGTGATGGCGTTACCGGTGTAGTTATCTTTTTTGATCACCTGGTAGCCGGTAATTACTACATCCCCCAGGGCGCTGGTATTGGGCGCCATGAGGATGTTGAGAAACGATTGGTTTTTGAGTAATATTTCTTTCCGTCGGAAACCGATAGAGGTAAACACCAGCACATCACCTGCGCCGGCCTCAATTTTAAAGAGGCCGTTTTCATTACTTTGGGTGTGTATGTTTTTGTTTTTAACGCTGATGGTAACCGCTATCATAGCGGAATGCGTGGCGCTGTCGGTGATCCGCCCGGAGGTGGTTCCTGATTGCAGCGGGTCTGCAGCAGCATCGATGTTGGCTGCTTTGTTGCTGATAACAATTGTTTTGTTAACAATCGTGTAGGTGAGCGTAAATTTGCTCAGGCAGGTTTTAAGTGCTTCTTCCAATGGCACATTTTTCAGGTTCACATCTTGTTTCAGCTCTTCTGTATTCACACTGCCTTTGTAAAAAAAGAGGTAGCCCGTTTGTTGTTTAATATCCCGGAAGATAGTTTCCAGGGAGGCATTTTTCCGGGAGATGGTTACATACCCGGAATCTGCTGCTGCTGCGGGAAATTGCAGGAGCAGGAGTAACAGCAATGCGGTAGTTAGTCTTGAGACTACATAAAAGAATCCCCTTACCCTTGTCTGTAAAGACAAAGGAGGACGATGAAAAATTAATTTCATGGTTGATATCAGATTAGTTGATAAAAAGTAGTTGGCTGATCATGCTTTATGGCAAGGCATGTCGCGTGCTTGTTGGCTTTGTTGTTAGTTAGATTTTGGTTACTGGTTGGTAAAGCATCCGATTCGTTTTAATAGTTTATAATTAGTGACAGTTAAGGGATAGCTATTAATTGCTTCCGTTTGAAATAGTTAAGACATGGCCGTTTAGGCTGAATGTAATATCGTTGATCGTTAAGATGGTCAGTACATCAGATAATGCGCTGCTACGGGATATTTCCCCCGAGAATTTTTCGGTGGTGATGTTTCCTTCATATTTTATATCAATATCATACCAGCGGCCTATTTGGCGCATGACGTATGGCAGGTCATCGTTTCTAAAAGAGAAGATATCGTTTACCCAGGCTGTTTCTTTTTCGGTATTGGCGACTACTTTATGCAGCGGGTTGTTATTGTCTCTGCTGGCAATTACCTGTTCGCCGGGTACAATCAAATACGATCCGTTGCTGGTGCTTACTTTAACAGATCCTTGCAGCAGCGTGGTTTTGATGGTGCTTTCATCCGTATACGCGTTCACGTTAAAATGCGTGCCGAGTACCTGTACGCGCTGTATCCCTGACTTTACCACAAAAGGTTGTTGGGCGTTGGATGTTATCTCAAAATATCCTTCTCCGTTTAAGGTTACTACGCGTTCCGGGCCGGTGAACCGGGTGGGATAGCTCAGGGATGACAGTGCATTGAGCCATGCGCTGGAGCCATCTGGCAGCGTTATTTTATACCTCACCCCTTTGGGTGTAGAAAAAGTATTTTCGGGCGCTTGCCCTGCTGCATTGGGCTGGTGGCCGGCATCGTATACAATGGCGCCATCTTTTGACCGGGTAATGACTACACCAGATTGCTTGGCAATTTCGCCCCGGGTGCTGTCGCTTAAATAAATGACGCTGCCGTCGCTCAGTGTCAGCGTGGGTTTGCCGGCAGCTGGTAAAGCTTTGTTGGCGGCATAAGTAGCGCTTTTGTCTGTATGCTTTTGTGTAGGCATAAAGTAATAAGCTACCACCCCAACGAGTATCGCTGCTGCGGCCACTTTACCTAACATCCGGTAGATATTGAATTTTGCCGGTGGCTGGCTATGCTGGTCAAGCTGCCGGTCGATATTATCCTTCATGGCTGCTTTCAGCGGAAGATATTCCGCCTCATTATCAGCAGTGATCAGGTCTTCGTTGGCTTCAAACAAATCAAAAAAAGTTTCCAGGAATTTAATTTCTTCCTCGCTGGCATGTCCCGTTCTATATTTTTTTAGAATAAGCTGAAAGTATTCCCTGTTTTTTTCGTGCATTTGAAACTGTTGTCAATGATAGGAGTCAAAAAGTAGGGGGACAGCCCATCCTCTTTAAAAAAATATTTTTCAGCCCGGTAAAATGGAGTGGCCAGGTATAGTGAAAGCAGGGTGGGAGGGCCGTTCTGGCAGATCCCCGGTTGCAGAAAGAAAAGTTGCCAGCTGCAATAAAACAAGCGATTGCCGGATTTTTGCCAGGGCTTTTCCCATTTGGTTCCTGACTGTTTTCACGGAAATATTCATTTGGTCGGCAATTTCCTGGCTGCTGAGTCCTGTGTGAAAACGCAGGTCGAAGATGATTTTTTGCTGAGCAGGTAATGCGGCCACCAGTTCTTTAAATGTTTCCAGAAACTCTTTGAACATCACCGCAGTATCTGCCGAACCATCGGTATTTAATTCCGTTAGTTCTTCCGGCAGCACCGCATATTTACTTTCTTTCTCTAATTGTTTAAATACCCCATTTCTGGCAGATACCTGCAAATAAGCAGGGAGGTTGAGGATAGGGGTTTTATTTTCCCTGGTCCAAAGTTGAATAAAAACATCCTGCGCAATATCCTGCGCCAGTTCTGTATTGCTGATTCTTTTATAGGCAGTATTAAAGACTTGTTTCCAGTATTTATTATAAAGCACGTCAAATGCAACCCTGTTCCCGTTGTTGAGTTTTGTCAGTAGTTCCTGATCGCTGGCGTTCACTATTTCATCATGACTCATAGCATAATATATTTACGAGACGGAAAATTTCAAATAACCCATAGGTGTCATGGCCATTTTTTGAATCTTAAACGAATTTTAAACAG
>NZ_DATCVJ010000671.1:0-1885 GCF_036566945.1 Chitinophaga sp.
CTGCGGAGTCTTTTAATGCCAAAATAAAGTCCTTCAGGAATGCACTCAGAGGTGTACGGGACGTAGAATTTTTTCTTTACAGATTGACTAAACTTTATGCTTAAAATTTCCACTAATCCCCCAAGTTTTCAACTTGATCCCAACTTGATCCAACTTGATCCCTAATATACGCGCTGGACGCGGGTTTTGATAAAAATAAAAATGGACAAACCAAGAGTAATCTCGATTTGTCCACCTTAGTGCACCGGAGTGTACTTTTCTCGAACCACTTTTTAACTGATTTAGAACGGCTTGCAAGCATTTTGGTTTAAAAACCGATGCTTGTAGGCCGTTTTCTATAATATAATGTGAACCTGAAAATGTGAGTATGAAAAATTTAATGTGTGCAGAAGCGAAACAGATTGATCTGGTTGACTATCTGGCTTCATTGGGCCACTTGCCCCAAATAGTAAGAAACCAAGACTATTGGTATCTATCCCCGCTGCGGGAAGAGAAAACGCCATCCTTCAAAGTTGGCAGGCAAATGAATGTATGGTATGACCACGGGATCGGTAAAGGCGGCAATCTGGTGGATTTCGGAACGCTTTACTTTAAGTGCAGTGTTGCAGAACTGCTACGCCGCCTATCCAGCCAACCATCCGGCCATGCTCTTTCTTTTCACCCGCCTTCTCTTACCAACAACCTACACCTCGCCCCAGCTTCCTTTGCTGATGAAAAGAAAGATACAACCGGAAGCAAAATTGTTATTGTGGATGCCCGACCACTAACTGATAAATCTTTGCTGGCCTATCTGCAAAAAAGATGTATCCCGGTGGAAGTTGCCAGCCGCTTTTGCAAGGAGGTAGATTTTCTTTTGTATGGCAAGAAGCATACGGTTATCGGTTTTCAGAATAGCGCCGGGGGATATGAACTGCGGAACGAAAATTTTAAAGGTAGCAGCGCTCCGAAAGACATCACTTTTATAGATAACCACACGGAACAAATTGCCGTCTTTGAAGGATTCTTTAGCTTTCTATCTTTTTGTACCATTAATAAAAATCAGCAGGCCCCATTGACAAATTGTCTTGTTTTGAACTCCCTATCCTTCTTTGAAAAAAGCCGCTCATTAATGGAGCAATATAAACAAGTGCATCTCATTCTGGATAGAGACACGGCAGGCGTTCGTTATACCCGGCATGCCTTGCAATCGGGCAGGAACAAATACATAGACCGTAGCGATTTTTATCACAACCGGAAGGATCTAAACGACTGGCTTATTCATCACCACCACAGCTCAAAAGAAAGCCAGCGGATAAGGCGACGACTTTAATCGCTTAGGTCGCCAGCTATGTTTTGGTAAAACCAAAACGTCTGGCTCACCTCATGCTATCGCATTCGGTGAGAATTTTTTTCATGCTATCGCATTCAAAAAATAAAAGAGGAGGTTGATATGGAGCAGCAGAATGCACAAACCAAGAACAAGGGAGGTCGTCCCCAAAAAGCAGTAAAGAAGGACCAATTACTAGCTGTTAAATGTACCCGTTCCGAAAGATTTATCATAGAATCAAGAGCCAAAAGTGCTAACCTTAATGTGTCGGAATACCTGCGGGGAATTGCCATGACCGGAAAAATTGACAGGCAGGAAAATGCATTGCCGAGGGAGGTTTTAAACTTCACAGCTACACTAAACCACATGGCAGCAAACCTGAATCAGATAGCCAGAAAACGCAACAGCAGGGAAGAATTAAACCTGATTGAACGTACCAGTTTAAGGATACAATCAGAGCAGATAAAGGAATTAGCGATACAAATTAAAAGCTATTTACAATGATTGGATATGTAGGAACAGGAACTTCTTTCTTCGATTGTATTCGTTATTGTCTGGAAGATAAAAAGGAATTATCTG
>NZ_DATCVJ010000672.1:0-3981 GCF_036566945.1 Chitinophaga sp.
TAGGTACCTGATCAAAAAATTCAAGCTCCGGTTCATCCTGTGCATCTTCCGGTTTATCGTACCAGTATAAAAACTGTAAAGGACTGTACATCACAACAGACAAGGCAAGCTGGTGTCCGGAGCGGGTTTTCATCACCCTGGCATTTTGCGTTTCCGCCAGCTTGGGCTTCAACTCCGGCCGATGATAGTAGCAGATGGTATGATCGGCTGCACCTGCAATCATACGGGTGAAAGGAAGAATAGTATTGCTGGTGGCATCGGGCATTTCTTCATCACCGCGTATCCCTTCCTGCGTGAGCAGGTTTGGATAGGTGTGGCTAAATCCGGTAGGACGATACTCGTCGTGTATATCAACCATCAAATGATATTGGGCGCATTTTTTAACGGCATCGTGCAACCAGGTAGTCCATTTGTGCGAACCCACTTCTACAAAACCGAACTTGATCCCCTTCACGCCCCATTGCTCGTACAACGGAAGTAATGAGTCCAGCTGCTGATACAGCGCGCGTTGGTTTACATATAAAAACACGCCAATGCCTTTGTCGGCCGCATATTTAATCACTTCGGGCAAATTCAGGTCACTATTGGGATTGCGGCGTGGATCTACATTTACTTTGGTGGCATCAGAGGCCACCACATACTCATAGCCATACCAGCCGGCATCAAAATGAATGTATTGCAGGTGGCGTTTTACCGCAAAGTCCACGCATGCTTTTGCTCCTTTCATCGACAGGGTGACTTCCCGTATGATCTTGCCGGGTTTTATCCAGGTGGTGTTTTCTATGGCGCAGGGCGGATTCAGATTTAACAGCAGATCATTCCCCGCCAGTAAATCCCCGGGGCGCTTTGCAGCCATAACCACTCTCCATGGTGTGGCAAATGGCGTAAAATAGTCAACGATATCATAAATGGCAGCGCAAATAGTATTGGCTTTTTCCGGATGAAGGGTAAATTTCATGCGGGAGTAATTGACCATTTGCGCTTCTGCGAGGCATACATATAAACCTCCGGGCTGCTCTACTACCAGCGGACGCTCACTTTGCCCTTTCCATTCTTTTAAGGGAACCAAACTATAGGCGCCCTGGGCACTGCCCGTAAACCAGGCTTTGGTGCCTTCCGGCATGGCAAATTCGGTTAATTCGTTTTTGATGCTAACGTCCCGTCCACCCAGCGGATGCTCTGGCAACACATAACGGAAAGCAATGCCCTCATTATAGGCCCTCACCTGTAGCTGCAATTTCCGTTGCTCGTCGTTATGCTGGATCATGGTAAGGGTCATCTCCCTATAATGATCTGTTACCAGACTGCGTTCACCATATACCGGTTTCCAGGTGGTATCTTTTTGCGATCTGGATACTTCCGATAATACAAATCCCGATGTCCACCCATTTAAACCCAATGCGGAAGGAAGTACGATGGGTGTTTCCTCATAGGCTACCTGGTAGCCGGGAACGCCGCTCTCAGATAAATTAAAGGTAAACTGCAGTTTCCCGTCCGGGGAAGAAAGTTGGGGAGAAGATTGTGCGTATACAACGGGTACGCAGAAGAGAAAGCAACAAAGCAACACAATTGTCCTGGACATATTTTTAGGTATCATTAAGGTCAGCTGCCTGTTCACTTTCAGGCAAACCGCTAAATAGGCAAAAAGACCAGGATTATACAACCGTTATATTGACAAATACGCGTGTTTTTTTGGCCTGCAGATGCGGATATTTTTTTTAGAGAGATGCATACTATAGGGTATCATACAGTGCCATGTATTGCTCCACCATTTTTTCTGCACTGAATTTTTCTTTGGCATGTAAATGACAGTCCAGCCGGTTAATCAGGCTGAGATCCTCTACCGCGGCAGCTGCTTCGCGTATGTTATTGACCAGGAAACCTGTTTTGCGGTCTATGATCAGCTCCGGCATAGATCCTTTATTAAAAGCAATCACCGGTGTGCCGCAGAGCATGGCCTCTGCCACGCTCAGGCCGAAAGGTTCGTTAAAACTGATAGGATGCAGTAAAGCCTGTGCACTGCCCAGAAGCTCGCTGCGTTTCTTGCCGCCCACCGCACCAATATACCGGATTTGTTCTTCATCAATAAAGGGCTTCACTTTTTCCTTATAGTATCCTTCGTCCTGGATAATGCCTGCTATGATGAGTTGGCAGCCGGTGTGGAGGGCTATCTGCACCGCTTCGTGGGTACCTTTGTCCGGGTGGATCCGGCCATAATACAGGAGATAGTCGTCGGGACTGGGTTCAAAGGCAAAATCAGCGGTCCGGATGCCATTGTAAACAGTTGCTGCATATTGCAGGGTAGGATGCCGGTCCGAGTTACTGATAGATACATATTTGCCAATATCATTAAACCGCTGGTATACCGGTATTATTTTGGGAGAAGAAAAACCGTGGATCGTTGTTACCATTGGGGGTTTTATCAACCCTGACCAGGTGAGAGGCAGGAAGTCGAAGTGATTATGAATGATATCGAAATCTCCGGCTTGTTCCATCAGGTAACTGATATGCATACACTCATTCACTTTCGCATCGGCTTGTGGATCTTCTGCATAACCTTTGGCACAAATAGCCGATAGCTTGCCGGCAGTAATGGAATCGGCCGTTGCGAAAAGGGTTACATCCACTCCTTTAGCAACCAGTCCTTCGGCCAGATTGCTGGCCATTTGTTCCCAGGGACCGTAGTGCCGGGGAGGGGTGCGCCATGCTATTGGAGCCAATATTGCGATCTTCATATCAAAATAGTTTTGAGTAAAACGAGGGCCATACGGCCATCCATCCCGGTAGCATTGGCAAAACAAGCGCCAAAGAAAACCTTCCGGCGGTATTGGATACCGGCCAACCAATAATCTGATCAACCAATTAACTATTTACCTAACTTCGTACATTCAAAAACTTCGATGTATTGGCACTGCATCGACTTTTTTAATTGGTAATTTGTAATTCGCAACTTAATATGCTGGAGTATATTCCTTATGGGAAAACTGGTTATTTTAACCAGCTGGTAACAGATTTTTTAGCAGAGCATCCGCAGATAAGACCATTTTATACCTATTCTCCTGTACGTCCGGACTTTGCAGCGGCTATTAAAGCCAGGCAAAACTTTGATACACCGAGAACCGCATTGGTGGCGGCATTGGAAACACAATATGCTTCCCTCGAACCGGTAAAAGCAGTAACCGATAATATTGCTGCACTCCTGCAACCGGATACCTTTACGGTATGTACCGCGCATCAGCCCAACGTTTTTACCGGCTATCTTTATTTCGCTTATAAAATACTGCAAACCATCAAGCTTTGTGGCACACTGAAACAGGAATTTCCGCAGCATAATTTTGTGCCCGTATATTATATGGGCAGTGAGGATGCTGACCTGGACGAACTGGGCAGCATTTACCTGGATGGAAAAACCCTGACCTGGAACACGCCTCAGCAGGGAGCGGTAGGCCGCATGCATCCGGAAGGACTGGAAGTAATGCTGGCAGAAGTGAAAAAAGGACTGGGCTATGCCCCGCATGCAGATGAGCTGATGGCCCTCCTGCAAAAGGCTTACCTCGAACATAAGAATATACAGGAAGCCACGCTGTACCTGGTAGATGCACTTTTTGGCCGCTTTGGCCTGGTAGTATTGATACCGGACAGTCCTGCTTTAAAACGTTTATACATTCCCGTTATAAAGGATGAATTGTTTCATCAATCCTCTCATGCCATCGTAAATGATACGCTGGAAAAGTTGACTGCGCATTATAAAATGCAGGCCAATCCCAGGGAAATAAATCTTTTTTATTTACAGGACGGTATGCGGGAACGCATTGTACAGGAAGGTGATCAGTGGAAAGTATTACACACGTCGTTGACTTTCACCGCCGATGCGTTGGAAGCCGAGCTGGAAGCCCATCCGGAAAGATTCAGCCCGAATGTGATTTTACGTGGCATGTTCCAGGAAACGATTCTACCCAATCTCGCTTTTATAGGCGGTGG
>NZ_DATCVJ010000673.1:0-5519 GCF_036566945.1 Chitinophaga sp.
ATCAAAATCAGTATAATCCTGAGTAAAGACAAAATCCGCGGAAATCACCGCTGCCATGCTGGCTATTGAGCATATTTCGCAGGTGTGGGTATTAGGTAGATGCCAACCGCAGCGGGCGTTCCGGTTGCTCAGCCTATTTCACCCTGCCGATGATTTATGACAGCTGCTGTTGTACAAACGAGATGATGTCTTCTTCATCGCGGGGATCGAACCAATGAAAAGCGGGATCTTTCCGGAACCAGGTCAATTGTCTTTTTGCGTATTGGCGGGTATGTGTTTTAATATCATCGATGGCCTGATCCAGGGAGATGTGTCCATCGAGGAAGCTGAAGATTTCCTGGTAGCCAACGGTACGTAAAGCGTTGTGTTCGCGGTAAGGGGTTACCGACCGAACTTCTTCCACGAGGCCGGCGTGTACCATGTGGTCTACGCGTTGATGGATACGCTGATGTAATATTTCTTTGGGTGGGGTGATGCCTATTTTGATGATATTGAAATCGCGTTGTGAGCGGGTGGCGCTGCGGAACGTGGTAATGGATTGTCCGGTGGCGTCCAGTACTTCCAGTGCGCGGATCAGGCGTTGGGGGTTCTGGGTTTCGGCGGTAGCATAAAATACGGGATCGCGTTCCTGTAGTTGCTGTTGCAGCCATTGCAGGCCGTAAAGGGCAAACTGTTCGTTCAGATGGGTGCGAATACCGGGGGCAATGGCCGGCATATCGTCGATGCCTTCTGCGAAGGCCCTGATATAGAGACCGGTACCGCCGCACATGATGGCGATATCATTATTTTCAAATATTTCGGTAGTGTATCCGAGGGCGAGTTTTTCGTAGATGCCTGCATTTACTTCTTCCTGAATACTATGTGAGTCAATAAAGTAGTGTGGTACTGCCGCCAGTTCTTCCGGGGAAGGTTTTGCGGTACCGATACTAATTTCGCGGTAGCATTGCCTGGAATCCGCAGAGATAACGGCTGTATTAAACAGTTGTGCCAGTTGAACAGACAGCGCTGTTTTACCTGAGGCGGTAGGCCCTGCGATAATGATAACAGTTTTTTGCATAAACGAGTAGTAGAATTACGAATTTCAAATTACGAATTACGGATTTGTGGCTAGATAATAGCGAAGGCTCTTCGCTTTACCATCTATCCGCAAATCCGTAATTTGAAATTCGTAATTCGTAATTCGTAATTATTTTAAAAGCTATTATCTTCTTCTGCGCCGAATTCTTCTGCGCCATCGCCGCCGAGGGCGTCACTTTCTTCACCTTCTTCCCCAAATCCGTCGGCATCCATGCCTTCTTTATTGAGGTCGTATTTTTCTTCCATTTCCACGAGTTTATCGCCGACGAGGCCTTTGGTACCGTATTGACTTGGTGCGAGTCCTTCTTTACGTACGCAGGCAGGATATACTATTTTATTGTTTTCGTCTTTGGATACACCGATCAGTTCTACCAGGAAAGACCAGTTTTTAGCGAAGTCGTAGAGGTAGATAAATTTCTGATTAGGATCTTTTACGGCAACGGCTATCACGGTATCGGCCATGAGCAGGGGTTCTGCTTTACGTGGCTGATTGTCGGCTTCCAGGATAATTTCCCGGCCGCGTTGCCAGTTGTCATTGCTACGGAAAAAGGTAGCCTTATGTTTTGAATCAAATTCGAATGCTTGCAAAATTGCTTGGTGAAATGCTAAAAACGTCTGATTCGGCTTAATGGCAATGTCTCTGTAGACACTTTCATCTTCTTCCCAGTAAACTCTGAATTTCAAAACCGGCATGACAAAAAAGGTTATAAGTTATATAATGTTTAAACAGGCTGCAGTTAGCGGTAGCTCCTAAATGCTAGTGAATTCTTTATTATGGTTATGTAAAATTACCAATTTTATTTTACCGGACTTAGATTCAATGCGCCTGCTTTTTCCAATAAAAAAGCATATGCTGCATCGTAGGTATTTGGGATTTCGCCATCCAGGATGGCTTCTCTGATGGCGCTTTTCAGATCGCCTACGATCCTGCCGGGTTTCAGCCCAAATGTTTCCATGATCATTTCGCCGGTTACAGGGGGCTGCCAGTTGCGGATCCGGTCGCTCTCTTCTACTTCTTTCAACCGCTTGCGTACCAGTTCAAAATTTTCGAGGTAACGTTTTACCTTGGCTTTATTTTTTGAGGTAATATCCGCTTCGCAGAGCATCATGAGTCCTTCTATATCGTCTCCGGCATCGAACAGTAATCTGCGGATAGCCGAGTCTGTTATGTTCTCTTTTGTAAGGCTGATGGGACGCAGGTGGAGTTCTACCAGTTTCTTTACCAATCTCATTTTATCACTCAATGGTAATTTCATCCGGGTAAAAATACGCTGCACCATTTTACCTCCCACCGCATCATGGCCATGAAAAGTCCAGCCATGACCGGGTTCAAATTTTTTGGTGGCTGGTTTGCCGATATCGTGTAATAGTGCGGACCAGCGGAGCCAAAGATCCCGGGTATTTTCCGAGATATTGTCTACCACCTGCAAGGTATGATAAAAATTATCTTTGTGCCCCTTCCCTTCATTCATCTCCACGCCGACCATATCGATCATTTGGGGGAAAATAATTTTGAGCAGGCCGGCTTTGTATAAAAGATCCAGTCCTACAGAGGGTTTGGAGGAGAGCATAATTTTATTAAACTCATCTGTAATTCTTTCCTGGGAAATGATACGGATGCGTTCTGCATTCTCCTGAATGGCGGTAAAGGCGGATGCTTCAATGGTGAATTGCAGTTGTGATGCGAAGCGGATAGCGCGCATCATGCGCAGGGGGTCATCACTGAAAGTTTGGGCCGGGGCCAGTGGGGTACGGATAATTTTCTTATCAAGATCCGCGAGTCCTTCGAATGGATCGATCAGGGAGCCATAATCTGCATCTTTCAGGCTGATAGCCATGGCATTAATCGTAAAATCACGGCGATTCTGATCATCTTTCAGGGAACCTGCAGATACTTCCGGATTACGTGATTCCTGGCGATAGCTTTCTTTGCGGGCGCCCACAAATTCTATTTCCAGCTCATTCCATTTTACCTGAGCGGTACCATAAGTTTTAAAGAAACTAACGGGAATGTTGTTGCCTAAGCTCTCTGCGACCTTATGTGCAAGGGCAATACCATCGCCTACGCACACAATGTCCATGTCTTTTGTCTTCCTACCCAACAGTTTATCCCGCACGAAGCCACCGATCAGATAAGCAGGCACCCCCAGTTCATGGGCTGCTAATGCTATCTTTTCCAGCACTTTTCTTTCCTGCAGGGAGCAGGGTATGTCCAACGGCTTGCTGCTGATCATATAAAAATATTCCTGTTAAATTTATTCCTTTCGCTGAAACCAGGGCGCAAATGTAATAAATAAACGTTTTTAATCCCGGATTATCGCTATAGATCCGTCTTTGTTTATCCTGATGATCCTGGAGGCGATGTTGTTGGCGGCTTCTTCCTGCCGGTGTTTCACTATATAATCCACTCCATTGCGAATATCGTCCGTTACATCAGAAAAGCGGGCCGGGGAAGGCGCTCCGCTGATATTGGCAGAAGTGGATACCAATGGTTTACGCAGTCTTTTTATGAGGTGGCGGCAAAAGGGATCTTTCACAATACGGATGGCAATACTGCCATCTTCGCTGATGACATTGGGAGCCAGGCCCAGCGCGCCTTCATAGATCACCGTAGTAGGACGGGTGAAGCCTGCAATCATATCCGCGATATCGGGCCGGGGATTGGCGATAAAATGCAACAGGTCCTTCACATCTGCCAATAATATTACCAGGCTTTTGCTTTCACTGCGCTTTTTCAGGTCATAGACTTTCTGCACCGCTGCTTCATCCGTAGCATCGCAACCGATGCCCCAGATCGTGTCTGTAGGATAAAGGATCAGGCCACCATTACGCAGTACCGGCATCGCCGCACTGATATCATCTTCAAACATTTGTTTATTAATTATTTAGTTGTTTATATACTTTCATCATGGCCGCTGCACATTTTTCAGGCGTAAATCGTTGTGCATGCTGCCAGCCTTTTTCCTGCATCTGTTTCACCAGCGAAGGGTCGTCCACTACCCGTTTCATGGCATTGGCAATAGATCCGGGGTCCAGGGGATCGACATATAGTGCCGCATCTCCCGCTGTTTCAGCAAAACAGGAGCCATGGGACGTGATTACCGGCGTACGGCTCCAAAGGGCTTCCAATATAGGAATCCCGAAGCCTTCGAAAAAAGAAGGATAAATCAGCGCCATCGCTCCCTGGTATAGCCCCGGCAGCTCACTGTTTTCCAGTCGTACGTGTTCATTGAGAAAGATCACCTGTTGCGTAAGACCATGGGCCGCGAGATATTCCTTTACTTTTTTCTTATAGCTGCTACCATTGCCCAGCACCACCAGGGGGATATTCATCGCTCCTTTTAGTGTATTCATGGCCGTTACAATGCCCAGCAGATTTTTGCGCTCAATCAGTGAGCCTACATACAGAAAATATTGGGAGGGCAGCAGATATTTAGCGCCCAGAGCAGCGATGTCGTCGTTAGTCCAGGTAACGCCAAAAGCAGGATCGCAGCTTTGGTATACCACGGCAATTTTATTGGCCGGGGTATGATAATACGTCATCAGGTCCTGCTTTGTTTGCTCACTGATAGCTACTACCATATCCGCGTGCCGGCATGCATATTTTGCCTTGCGGCGATAAGTAAATACGTCTATCCGGTTATATTGCTCCGGGTATCTTTCAAAAATAAGATCGTGCATGGTGACCACCGAACGGATACCACTTTTATGAATACCGAAGGGCAACTCATGGCTGAGGCCATGAAACAGATCCAGCTGATAACGCAACAGATCCTTCACCACAAAGCGACTACGCCAGGCCGATTTAAACCAGCGGTGCAGCGGCTTTTCGGGCAACACCACCTTTAGTTCCGGTAAAGCGTCCAGGTTGTACATGGCCGTTTGCTTAGGGGCAAACAGGTAGTACTCATCTTCCGGAAAATCCTTTACCAGAGATGATATGAGGGTACGGCTATAATTCCCTAAACCTGTATTATTCTGGAACGCGCGCTTGGCATCGAATCCTATTTTCATGGGGCCAAAATTACGAATTAGGAATTACGAATTAGAGATTTGTGAGGAGAATACCTGTTATTATCTTATACAAATCCGTAATTCGTAATTCCTAATTCGTAATTTCCCATTCTAGGTATTATGTTTGCAAAAAAAAACGACAATGGAATTACAACAACAAATACTGGCTGCCTGGGCTGATCGCAGCCTCTTACAGGAGACGCAGTACACAGATGCAGTAAAAGCGGTTATAGAAGCAGTAGATAAAGGACATCTGAGAGTTGCAGCACCAACAGAAAACGGCTGGCAGGTGAATGAATGGGTGAAACAGGCCATATTAATGTATTTCACTATTCAGCCTATGGAAACAATGGAAGTTCCTCCATTTGAGTTCTATGATAAAATGAAATTGAAGTCCAACTATAAAGAACTGGGCGTTAGAGTTGTAC
>NZ_DATCVJ010000674.1:0-4280 GCF_036566945.1 Chitinophaga sp.
CAAAAATAATATCAGATACGATTGCAATAAGTAATATAGAAGATGCATTAGATATACTCGGAAATTGCAGCTACCAGGGGGCAGACAATATCATTCTCCATGAGCAAAATATTACTCCGGATTTTTTTGATTTAAAAACAAAGATAGCGGGAGAAATCCTGCAAAAATTTTCTACCTATAATGTCCGGCTGGCGATAGTGGGCGACTTTACAAAATATACCAGCCAGTCTTTGAAAGACTTCATCTATGAAAGCAATAAAGGAGGCCGTATTAATTTCGTGAATACAGTAGCGGAAGCAACGGAGAAATTAGCGAAATAAACAGTTTAAATAAAGGCATAAAAAAAGATCAAAGTGATGACCACTTTGATCTTTTTTTTTATAAGTTTTTCAGAATCACTTTTAGAATCATGTCCTGGTCTTCTTTTCGTAAGTTATGGTACAGTGGCAAACACAATACTCTTTGGGCGATCGACTCGGAGTTAGGACAGCTCACGTTTTCCACATAATTCACGGTGTTCAGAGATGGGAAGAAATATCTTCTCGGCTGAACGTATTGGAGATTAAGTGCTGCCAGGACTTTCAACAATACAGTTTCGCTTTCAAATACTACAGGGAAATAGGCACAGTTAAAATCGCATCCTTTTGTGATGGTCAGCAGCTGCACTTTGCTGGATTCCTGCAATACGGCCTGGTAGCGTTGCCATTGTGTTTTACGGCTTTTATAGATTTCATCTATATGCTTCAGACAACATAAGCCCATGGCAGCATGAAATTCTGAATTCTTCCCGTTAATACCTATCCCGTCAAACGTAACAGGTGAGGTATGGCCGAAGTTGCGGAGTAGCAGCATGCGTTCCAGCAGTTGGGGCTGAGTGGTAAATACGGCTCCCCCTTCTACGGTATGGAAAATTTTGGTCGCATGAAAACTACAGGTGCTGATATCTCCATATTCAAAAACAGATTTACCGTTATAAAGACTGCCAAAGCAATGGGCAGCATCATAAATTACTTTCAGTTTGTGTTTTGTTGCGATGGCCTGTATCTTGTCGATGTCACAGGCATTGCCGAAAACGTGGGTAGCCAGGATAGCGCTGGTTTTGTCGGTAATAGCCGCTTCGATCTTTTGCGGGTCGATATTAAATGTACGCGGGTCTATATCAACAAATACCGGTTTGCAATTTTCCCATACGATAGTGCTGGTGGTGGCCACATAGGAAAATGGGGTGGTAATCACCTCGCCAGTCAATTCAAGCGCTTTAATAGCGATTTGAATGGCGATGGTGCCGTTGGAAAGAAACGAGAGGTTAGACACATCCAGGTGTTCCTTTAGGTTGCTTTCCAGCTCATTTACTAACGGACCGTGATTGGTAAGCCATTGACGCTCCCATATATCGTTCAGATACTTGTTATATTCTTCTTTCGTTGGAAGAAAAGGCTTAGTTACTGGTATCATCTGCTTAATATTATAAATCCCGACAATTTGTAATTGCAAGGATTTAATGAAGGTACAAAGATTGGTTATAAAATGAAGGAGTTGATATATGTTTATATTTTTTGTTGTGTATTCAACTGACTTTCTGCCTTTGGCTTAATACCATAATCACACCAATTTTCATACATTTAAGCCTCGAATCGTTAGAGATACTTTAATCAACAGGAATAATATGGCAGGAAGTAAAAAGAAAATATGCATTGTAGGTTCCGGCGGAAGCGCAAGAGAAACACTTTGTGCTTTAATTGATGCCACGGATAAAACGCAGGCAATAGCAGATATTGCTTGTTTTATGGTGGATGATGAATACTATAAAGAGCCCATTGTGATGGGGATAGAAGTGATTCGTTTTTCAGCGTTTGACGCAGCATTATATGATGTGGTAGTAGCTCTTGGAGATCCTGCCGCAAGAAAAAGGATAGTAGAAAGACTACCCGCAGATACCACTTACGCAACCATTATTCATCCTACTGCTATCATTTCTCAATGGGCGGAAATTGGAGAAGGGAGTGTCATTACTGCCGGTGTTATTATTACCTGCAACATAAAGCTTGGTAAACATACCCAATTGAACTTAAATACGAGTATCAGCCATGATTGTGTACTCGGCGATTTCTTTACAACTGCGTCGGGTGTTCGTATAAGTGGTAACTGTACATTTGGTGAGTGTGTTTATTTTGGCGCCAATTCGGCGTCGAAGGAAAAAATTACTATCGTGGATAATGTGACAATAGGCATGGGTGGCATGGTGGTGAAAGATATTAAAGAAGAAGGCGTGTATGTGGGTGTGCCTGTACAGAAGATGATAAAGAAGTAGTGAATTAAATTTGAATAATGAGTACGGCGATTGTCAGCAGGGCTGGCAACCGCCGTACTCATTATATCGTTTTGCTTGCAGATAAGGTGGTTGGAGCTAAAGGCTTAAAACTCCCGCTCCATCAGATACAGATCGAGTCCGGGGCCCCAATAGTCTTTTTGTGTCTCTACCAATCCGTAACCAAATTTTTCAAAAAATTTATATGCTTTTTGAGAAGTGGTTACTACCAGTTTTTCAATGGTCGGATCTGATTTAAAAATGGTGAAACAGTGCTCCATGGCTTTTCTACCCAGTCCTAGTCCTACATATGCAGGATCGAAAAATATCCAGGTGATCTGGCCGGATTTATTGCGGTCATTCACATAATAACCCACACCTCCGACTATTTTATTTTCGTGTTCTATAGTGAAGTAGAGATGAGCATTTTCGCTTAAATAGGCCTCATAATCAGCTACCTCTTTGGGATCGAAATATTCAGGTGTATGGAGTAGAAAAATGCTGATTAATTCGTTTTTGTCGGTTGGGAGATAAGGTCGTATCATTTGCTGCCAGGGTTGAGAGTTATACGTAAATTAAGGAATAGGATACCAGCGCAAATATTTTTTATTTACATAACGACATTTTAAAACAGATCTTATACTGTCGATCGCCGGCAGCCTTCTTTAATACTGTGATTTCCTGACATGGAAAGGCGTCGCGGTAATTAAAGGCAGACAAATCTATTTTGGCAAAATCTTCATTTTGAATAGTCCGGGCAATAGTAACATGCGGCGTGATTTTTTTGGATGATCGGAGACCAAACGTAGTCAGTAGCAGCATATGAAGCTGTTGGATAGGGCCGGGATTGTCGATTTTTAATACCAATGATTTGGATTGTTCTCCATGTTTGAAAATGGCGCTCCCACCCAGTACAATATCGAACGCCGGGAAAGAAGATAGCATGGTTTTTATCTGTTTACCCACTCGTTCATCATCATCAGGAGCTGTGAACTTCAGTAAAGAAATATGTGCAATTGATCTCAGATTACTTACAGACAGCGAAATCTGATTGCTAAGTGTTTCTTTTGCTGCACGCACAACTTCCTTTACCCTTTCTATAGGAGAAAGAATGATAAAGTAAGTGGTGCCCTTGACAGGCACCATTTCATAATGAAATAAGCTTAGCTGGTTCGGATTTCCGTGACGCATATAAAGCAACGTTGTGGCATACACTATACTAACAACGTAGGGCTTTAAATGGTTGCAGGTAGGGGACTGATACCAGTCAAATCCACCTGCCCGTTTTTTTTCAGAAATTCATAGGTCATCCGATCTGCCTGACAGTCAATAAACCGGACCCATTTCAAACTTTTGTTTTTAAAGAAGGTGTTAATAAGTGTGGCACGCTGGAAGGTTACCATATCAAAGGCGCAGTTTTCAAAACGACAATCCTCCAATGTGCCTTCGAAAACGATATTTTCGATCTGTGTTCTGACAAAAGAGGTATGATGCCACACTGCATTTGCAGTGGTACAATTCAGGAAGGCGCCGGATGTAACCTCTGCTCCGGTAAAATTGGCGCCGGAGAAATCGCATCCTTTGATATAGGTTCCTGAAAATGTCGCTTCTTTCAGTGAGCAGTGCTTAAACTGGTTGTGGTCTAAGTAGGAACGCTGAATGAGGCTGTTGCTCATATCGGAATCAGAGAAGTCGCTCTGTTCTATATTATTGCTTTTCAGCAGCAATCCCGACAAACCTGAGCCAATAAATTTGCAGCGTTGAATGTTGGAGGAACTGAATTTTTCATGCAGATTTTTCGCCCCGGAAAAGTCGGCGTCTACCCAGCTTTCGCATGACATATCCCAGGTAGGTTTTTGGGGCTGCTTTCCGGATGGTAATTCGGCCGATTCCTTCTCCCCAGGTTCAACAGATGCTACTTCAGTGGCTGTAGATGCAAAGCTTTCGGAAAAAAAGTTAAGATCAACGCCCA
>NZ_DATCVJ010000675.1:0-3956 GCF_036566945.1 Chitinophaga sp.
GACCTCCTATCGCGTCAATGATGTTTACTTATACTTAGACTTGGCATTCGTAAGGCCATACCCAAGAAAAGGATCAGACATTACTTACTCCCCAGCTTTCGAAGAACTTCTTCAGCCGTTTCTAGGAACTGCTTCACTACAGGATTATCTGTAGGGTAAGAAGGATGGGTTTTAAGATTACCTAGTGCGTTATAAAGCATTCGAATATCAGAACGAGTAAACCTAATGTCGTACTCTCGACGTTCTAACGTGCGAGAGACATTACGAATGTGGTTAGTGATGTCTTCCATTACATAGGCCCGTCTTTGTGAAAATACTTGTGTTCAGTAGTAAACTGCCCTGACTCTGGGTCCTGATAAGCGTAGCAGGTTTCTTGCTCTTTAAATTCGTCCTTAAATTCAGGATCCCTTTGGTAACTCCAAGTACACTTATCGCCGATCTCATGTTCTACTAGATCAGGACGACAATCGCTAAGATAATGCCTAGTTCCATTATATTCCCTACCATCCTTCACTTCAGTACCGCAGAAATGACAGGTATGGTATTCTTCGTCTTCCATTAATCCGTCACATTCTTGAGTTCTTTCCCGATCCAATTAATTTCATCCAACATGATGATTTCTGGATTAGCTACAGTGGGGGAGTGGTCGGGATACACTGACCCCCACACATAGCCATCATCATTTCTTGCATGCCATCTATTATGACATCTGTGACAAATTCTGTGAACATTACCAGAATCGTTATTAAGCGTGTTCTTATCGGGGCCGTGATGCCTAGCCTGTTGTTTTCCATCCAAGCAGCCGACAATAGGCTTAGAGCCACCGCCACAATTAGTCTGAAGTTGCCATTCGCAATCAGCGTCGGCGTCCAACGGGTACATAACTGCTGCCCTTTTACGCCCCGTTGATTGCTGATCGCGGAGTGAAGCATCAGACTTATAAGTGTTTATTTCTCGGACTGGTCCTTCTTCGTTCTCTTCCAAATCAAGAACATCCGAATAAGCTGGACTAGTAAGAATAGATACAGAACCACAATCCCCATGATGTTGGCACTCCCATGCCCGTCCAAGCCTACATGCTACGCAATTGATTTTGACCTCTTCTTATTATCGTCTTCGAAGTGGATGAGGTGTTCATTCATTGTTTCCTCCAGCTTAGGGAAGAAACAATCGCTATCGATAAACTCGTCATGCGTTGCACAGGAAACAACAAAATGCTTTCCTGTAGGACTGCAATTGTCTACAAAAGAACTAACAAGAAACTGACAGGTGGGATAAGTTTCGAAGGAAGGTTTATCTTTACTCATCTATGCTTCCTCTGCTTAGGAATGTAACTCGCGCTAACCAGAAAAGTACCCACCCCGGGGACTACCCTAATAACGCGCTGGCTAACTAGACGTTCCCATGTCCTAGACAGAGTTCGCCAAGAAGTACCGTAATAAGGAATAAGGGACGCCATTGCTGGCACCTTCCCTGTAGGGAATTCCCCATTTTCAATACGCTTAACAAGGTCATCTGCGATTTCAATATAGCGGGTTCGGCTCACTATAAATCCTAGGCTAGGTCGATAAGTTAAGCCACAAGCTTGTTTGCCTTAAGCTGATTACAGATAAAGCACATGAGTTGTAGGTTTTTGTTCTTATTGGAACCACCGCGTGATGTAGGCACGCGGTGGTCTCTTGTGGCTACGTCCAAGTGTACAAAGTCGCCACATTTTGCGCAAACTCCATTATCTCTTATGTGGAGTTCGCGAAGCGGTATCTTGCCCTTATTAGAGTATCTGTACCGCTTAATGTTCCTTCGATTTCTCATGGATCTCCATTGCTGTCTCGGCGTCTTCCACGTTATCGAACCTCTCGCTATAGTTGCAGTAAATATAGTTACATTCGACCTGAGTGCCTTCTCGAATTACTTCGTGAAGTGACTCATTTACAGGTTCAATACGAAAGTCAATCCAGTAAGTCATAAGTATATAATCCCAAATAAAAATCCCCGGTTTGAGGCGAACCGGGGATTAGGCTTGGCTGGAAGGGATAACGGTAATCGGTTATCTTATCTAAGAGGTTACACGGCCTCTTAGCGAAGTAGGTTAATAACTGTGGCGCCTCAGCTTATTAACTTTGCCGCACAAGTTATCCCTTCCAGACCTCTATAACTAATTTGGTTAGTGTTTGTACTAACCCAATTAGCGGATTAGGGGCGAACACGCGGGGGATTTGGACCCTCGCCGTTCTGTTACCCCTTAGTGTACCCTCTCCCGTTCACCTAGTAAACCGTCCGACCCGGAATGTCCGATTCTGTTTACACTCCCAGGAGTGACAGTTGTAACACTAGTGACAGGAGTAGTGGGGGAGTGGCACGGAGTGATCATCAGGGATAATTAATCGCAGTTAACTACTCCCCGCTTCAAATCACAACCGTCACAGATTACAAAGTAATCGTCGTTTTCTGCATCTTCAAAAACAGCAAACCCAGAACCAATTGGTTCATCACACATAGGACATGGGGTTCCTGTAATTGTGTCAATATGGCGCATTAAAGAGGGTCTCCATCGCTATAATTGCCCGACTTTCCATTATTTCTAGTCAACTACTAATACCGATTACTCTTAATCACAGCAGATCCTCGTTCCTAAGAGCATCCTTAAGACGGTCAAGCATAGAGTCGGCATTCGCATCGAATCCGGCAATCATACTTGCCTTCTCTTCCAGAAGACCGTCCATAAAGTTATCGATAGTACCATTGACGTGAATAGTGTGGACAATAGAGTCCATCGTGTTATCCATACGGTCAACTCGTCCGAATGCCTGATCTTCCTTGCCAGGGTTCCATTCCCTATCAAGAATAATCATCTGCCGAGCAGCGTTAAGGTTAAGACCCACGCCACCCTTCTTGTAATGGCAGAGAATTACCTGGAACTGATAACCCCGGCAGTAATTACCCCAATTGACACACCTGTCATTACAATCCGAACCCTTGGGGTGATTAGGAGCTGTCTTACCGTCGAAATCAAGCTGTGCTTCGTTAGCCTTTGCATCACTAATATCTCCGTCATATCGAACAACGGAAACTCCCAGTTCCTGGAATCTACGCTCCCATTCCTTAAGAGCTTCCTTAAACTGGCTAAACCCAATAAGTCGGTCCTCGTCTTCAAAGACGATTTCCTTAGCGATCTCCATAGCCTTGTCCAACTTAATGGATTCGGTAGCGGGAGCCTCATAAAGAACTCGACCGGTGCTCTTACCTTCTTCGTCCTTCTCGTAAATCTTAATACCCTGTGGCCAGGTAATAGCCTGACGACGTCGGGTAAGTTCGGGAAGGATACCGATAACGTCGAGCTTAACGTCCTCATCCATCTTAATGGCGCCAAATTCTGCAATCTGCTGCATAACGCGCCACTGGTCAGGATAAAGACCCTTGTCGAACTCGATCTCGTGAGGAACGATAATCTGTTCCTTAAATTCTACTCCAGCCGTCTCCTTAGTCCTACGAATAAATCTAGGACCGAGACGACTAATAAGAGCTTCTTCGCCACCAGCCTTAAACTTCCAACGTCCGGTGTAAAAATCAGTGGTGCAGTAATCCTGAAGAAATGCCCGCTCATTCGGGAAGAGTTCACGGTCGACAAGATTAAGCAATGTCCACAGATCCTGCGGCTTATTAAGAATAGCCGTACCGGTCATAGGCAGAATGTTCTTTACGCTGCAAAAATCTCCAAACTGCTCAGGCTCACGAAGACACACAGAACAACGCAGATACTTAGCTGCCCGAATAGGGTCGGTATAAATCTCGGGATTACCATTGCAATCGGGGCAGGCGTTCTCTGCATAAACAATGTCACGGATACCCTGATAGGCGGTAGTCCGCTTTTCCTTAATGTTGTGCGCCTCATCGATAATAACGGTGTCAGGCTTAAGCTGCTTAATGTATTCGATGAGAGTATAATCCTTACGCCA
>NZ_DATCVJ010000676.1:0-3104 GCF_036566945.1 Chitinophaga sp.
TTCATCATGCTTACCTTGTGCGCCCAGCAGTTTCCCTATACTGAGGTAGCTTTCCGCCACATGCACTTTATCATCTACCTTATCATTTACCTCCAGTGCCTTTGTCAGGTATTCCATGGCGGCGGGATAGTCCTTTTTTTCCTTATAGGCCGCCCCCAGTGCATTGTAACAAATAGCCATGCCTATTGCCCTATCCATTTTCAGGTTCATGTTGAGCGAGCGTTTATAGTATTGGATGGCCAGATCCAGTTTATTTTGCCCCTGATACGCATACCCCAGATTACCGAGATTAATGGCAACGCCCAGTTCATTATGACTTTTTTCTTCCAGCTCCAGTGCGTGGTTAAAATGAGTGATGGCGTCATCATATTTTTCGGTAGTGAGCTGGATGTTGCCGATACTATTAGTGGCTACGCAGATATTGCGGATATCATTGATCTTCTCGGCCAATACCAGGGCTCTGACATGATAATCGAAAGCCTTCTGCAGTTTATCCTGCCGCCGGCAGTCTACCCCGGCATTATTCAGCGACAAAACGATGAGGAACGTATCTTTTGCATCTTCAGCCGCTTTGAGGGCTTTTTCGTGAAAATCTTCCGCAATGATATACAGTGATTTATTTCTTTTACTGGTGCCAATATCGTTATAGGCCAAAGACATTCCTCTGGGATACTTAAGGTTTTGCGATAAACTCAGTGCGTCCTGGAGGAAGACATTTTCTATTTTGTGTGTTTCAAAATAACGGCCATTGGAAGCTCCTTTTTTGAGTAGCAAGGATACTTTAGCAGTATCATTAGGGAGCGTACGAATAGAATCCATCAACCTGGAAATCCGCAGTGAATCCTGCGCCCCTGTTCCTAAACTGGCCCCCAGCAGGAGGAGGAACAAAAAACATACACCTTTTATAGACATTGGCTGGTGGGTGTGACGACACAATTTAAAAAAGAATTGCGAATAACGTGCGGTGAATTAAAGATATCCGGGCAACTTGTCCAGATTGCCAATCATTTGACAATCAAAAAGTTTTAAAAAAGCGAAAGGGCGAAAGAATTCGCCCCTTCTTCCTATTAACCGAATACACCTACTGAAAATATGGGATAGCAATGGCGTGCCACGCCACCCCACATTAACTTTAATGCCTGGAAAGTAGTGTTGACACTACAACAGGCTGAATTTTATATATAGCAATTTATAATCGGTTAATAGCAAAGGGTCCTTGTGGATATAGCTAGGATAAGACCTTTACGAAAGCACGATATATGATAACGCGTCTTACGCACCATTCTAATGTCTTATTCAGTCAATTCAACAGCACTATCATCGCCGGCACAGCGTGACTTACTACACAAAAAATACCTAAGCAGCATTTCTCAGGGAGGATTAGGTTGGGTATGCGAAATGTGTCAACAAATAGACATCATTCTGGCATGGCAAATAAATTCTACTGGAAATTCGGGAGGATGTGGAAAAATTATTGGGTTGGTAACACTAAGCTACACAACAAATGTATAAAAGAGTTTTAATAAAAGAAAATAATATTTTATGAGGAGTGCGCCATAATTGCATCTTCCACCCATTGCATCACTAGTTGGAGCTGATCTTCGAGGTTTAAGTGACTGTTATCCAGAATGATAGCATCATCTGCTTTTCTCAGTGGACTTATTTCGCGGTTGGCATCTATATAGTCTCTTAATTCGAGATTTTCTTTTACTTCTTCGAGGCTAATATTCTTGTTTTTTTCGTACAATTCTTTAAAGCGGCGCTGTACGCGGATGGCAATTTCAGCGTTCATAAAGATCTTGAGTTCTGCATGGGGGAATACGACAGTACCGATATCCCGGCCATCCATCACAATACCTTTGCGGCTACCCATTTTCTTTTGCTGTGCCACTGCAAAATCGCGGACTTCTTTTACGGCAGCTACTTCGCTAACTTTTTCTGCCACGATCATTTCGCGGATCAGGTGTTCCACATTCTCATTATTCAGGTACATTTCGCATAAACCTGTAAGAGAATTAGGTACAAAGTCCAGGTGAACATCTTTCAGTGCACCGGCTACGGCTTCATGAGATTGCCAGTCGATGCGATTTTGAATAAAATAAAGGGTAACAGCGCGATACATAGCACCACTGTCTATATAGGTATAGTCCAGTCTTTTAGCCAGTTGCTTGGCTAAAGTGCTTTTGCCACATGAAGAGTAGCCATCTATCGTGATGATTATTTTTTTCAAAACTATCTGTTTAAATGAATCGCCTATAGGGAAGAACGTTACAAAATTGAGGCAAATAGCCGAGAAAAACAAGAAATACGAATGACGAATTACGAAAGACGGGATTTGGAAGGTTACCACCTTTCCAAATCCCGTCTTTATATTGTTGAATACTATTGTGTCACGACCACCTTACAGGTGTAGAGTTCTTTCATGGTTTCCTTATGATAGATGACCAGGAAATACACGCCAGAAGGCAGGCTGGTGATATTGATATCTTTATCTCCTTTCACCTCATACTTCCGCAAGACCTGGCTCCAAACGTCATGCAGTTCCATTTGCATATCCCCGCGGATACCACGAATCTTCACCGTGAACTGGCCGTTGTTCGGGTTGGGGAATACGTTTATTTGTACAAATGGAGGCACTGCGCGTACTTCAGAATAAGTGATTTTACCATTTCGTCCTACCGCCTTAATGCGATAGTAGGTCCAGTCGTCATATTCATTCGGATCCTGGTAGGTATAGCTAAGCGGCACGCTGCTATTACCGTTGAGTGCTTTTGTAGGAACAGTTGTTATCGTAGTGAATGATTCTTCTCTTTCATAGCGGCGTTCTACTTCAAACACTGCATTGTATATTTCTTTGCTGGTAGTCCAGTCCAGCTGCACCATGGCCGGTGCAATCCTGTATGCTTCGAAGCTCAGGAACATCACTGGTTTGGAAGATCCGAACAAGGTAGTTTTCGCGAAAAATTCATTGCTGCCCAGTGCGGTGAAATGTCGCAGGTGCATAGTAGCAGGATTGGACATTGCATTGGTGGTTAGCGTACCTGTGAGTGGTTTATTAGGAATAAATGGTACGTTGTCCCATACGCCTGCCACGAAGCGGGTAA
>NZ_DATCVJ010000677.1:0-3130 GCF_036566945.1 Chitinophaga sp.
CAGCATCACTGGTACCGGACAAGCCCGCGGTAACAGCGGTATTTTCCTCGCTTCTTTAGGTAAAGGAGATGCCGGTTACGAATTACAGGTACTGGACTCGTATAAAAATAAAACGTATACCAACGGACAGGCAGGTAGTATCTACAAACAGTTTGTACCACTGGCTAATCCCACCCTGGCGCCAGGTGAATGGAACACGTATGATGTGATCTGGAATGCGCCCGTATTTGGTACCGATGGTGCTGTTGTAAAGCCTGCTAAAGTAACCGTAATTTTTAACGGCGTAGTAGTGCAGAATGATGTGGAACTGAAAGGACCTACCCAGTATATTGGCCAGGCAGCGTATCGTCAGGCACATGGCGCCAGCCCGATTAAACTGCAGGCACATGGTGATAAAAGTGAGCCACTGAGCTTTAGGAATATTTGGGTGAGAGAGTTGTAAGCGAAATTTTTATTGATAAGATACGAGGGCATTTCAAAAGTAATTTTGAGATGCCCTTTTTGTTTTGGGGGTGGCGGAATGTAGGTGCTTACATTGTTTTAATATTCCCGGTATCTCACAGCTGATCTGTTCCTGACTGTCGAAACATCCTAATTAATATATCCATTTGATCCATTAGCTGCTCATAGTCCGGACGATCTCCATAGATCATCTGTTGCATTTTTCTGTAGTCTTCTTTCCAAAGCAGGTCCACATCTGCTGGTGGACGAAAATTAATGTCGCAATACCGGAAAATCCCAGGGCGCTTCTATCTATTGCCAGGTCAATATCTTCAGAGAATCTTTCTATCAGATTCCAGGCTTTGCTTAATGAGGTTCCTCCTTTAAATACCAAATTATCCGCCCAAGGGGTGGCAAACACAGCTTTCAGCGCAACCGTTACCCACCAGTCTTTTTCAATAACATTCGTCGGATAACCAGTGATGGCAGATGCCTCCGCTAAAATATTTCTTTTTTGTTCTTCCGGTAATTTTTGCCATTCAAACATTTTTACGCTTTATAATTTTCAAAATGATTTCCGCAATCCAATTAGGTGCTAATTTTAGATCTTCCAGTAATACTACCCTGTTTTCTTTGTGTAGTACTACGCCGATCTTATCTATTATTTCTGCGGTCACATTTTTTTTACTCAATTCAGCGAGTGCCTGAATGACAAGTCCGGAGACTTTGCCGCTATAAGCCATTTTTCGGGAGCTGCTATTTTTAAACTCAATTGTATTTTTCCCTACTTTAATTTTACGTGATGATCCGTTTGTTACAAACACTGATCTCATTGGGACCTGTGTGGAGAGGCCCAATTTATTCAAGGCATAGGCGCCGGTTGGACGAATTTTGATGTGGTTTCTGTTGGCGATCGCACTTGCAATTTCTTCCATGCCAGGTCTTGTTTTTCCAATGATAGGATCATTCTTAGGATAAACATACACTCCCTGCGCCAGGCGAATGATTACGCCCTCTTTGGTTAATCTTGAAAGAGCAAGTCTTACCTGCTCATTATTTGATATGGCAATAAAATCTTCAGCAAAGTAAATTTTGCCCTCGTCCCCATTTTCAATCATTTGCTTGATCTGAGTTTTTGTTGATGCCATCTTTTGCAATTTGACACAAATTTAGGCAATTTTTGTGTCAAAATTCACAAAAATCACTAAAGGTCAAATTGATTTTTGTGCCAAAGCTTCTGGCACTTTTGAGCTACAAATGACTAGTTTCTGAGCCACAAGTCTTCCCCCCAATCGGCACCCTCCCCACAAATAATTCTCCCTTATTCTTCCTATATTCAAATTGAATCTTTACATTTAGCCTGACTACGTTATGTAATACTATTCCACTTTATCCGGTTTCATGGAGCATGTAATCAATGAACAATTATTGCTGCAAAAGGCTGCGGCAGGGCATGAAGAGTCGTTTACACGTCTCTTTCTCCTGCATAAGCATAAGCTGTATAGTTTCCTGATGAGATTAACAGATTCACCGGAGATGTCGGAAGACGTAATCCAGGATGTCTTTCTGAAATTGTGGAAAGACCGGCAAAATCTGGTCAACATAGAACAGTTTGGCGGATACATTTACCGGATGGCCCAGCACCAGGTATTGAATGCTTTCCGGCGCATGGCCCGGGAAACGCTGATCCTGTCTGAGTTGACTAAGGCGGGTAATACCGTGAATGCCAATGCAGAAGATAATTTAAGTGTACGGGAGGTACGGGAGCTGTTGCAGACGGCGCTCGACAAACTGCCCCCCAAACAAAAGCTCGTATACACCCTTAGCCGGGACCAGGGGTTAAAGCATGATGAAATAGCCCGGCAACTGAATATCTCTCCTTCTACCGTTAATAACCACATGATAGCGGCCCTGCGTACTATCCGCGAACAGCTGGGTGTGCATTTGCATACGGCCAGCGGGGCTTCCTGCCTGTTGCTCATCCTGAGTTCCTTTCAAAAATAAAAAAAAGTTGCAGTCGGACTAGGTATAGTTGTCTGTTCGTTTGTCTATAGGAAGATAGATACCGTGATGCCGATGTAGATTAACGTAAATAAGCAAGATGCTGTCAGCAAGAATTGAATACCTCGTAGAACGATATTTTGACAATTCCGCTACTGCGGCAGAAAAGCAGGAGCTGGCACAGTGGATAGACAGCGAAGCTACGCATGAGCAGCTGGAAGCTGTACTGGGCGCTGCCTGGGCAACACATGTGCCTTTGATCCGGATGCCGGACGAGATGTCGGACCGCATTGTGGCCTCGCTGTTTGGCGCGGCGCCGGTGCAGGAAGTAGTGCCACAAGCGCGTATCATCCGGTATGGCTGGTGGGCAGCTGCCTGCGTATTGTTGCTGGGAGCCGGCAGCTGGTGGGCGTTGCGGCATACAACGGCAGCACCGTCTGTTGTGGCCGATAAACAAACCCGCTATAAAAATGAAGTAGCGCCGGGCGGCAACCGCGCTACGCTCACGCTGGCCGACGGCAGTGTGATTACGCTGGATAGTGCCGGTAATGGTCTGCTAACACAACAGGGCCAGGTAAAAATAGTAAAGCAAAGTAATGGGGAACTCTCCTACGAGGGTAGTGGCGGTGGCGCTGCCATGTATAACAAAATGGCCACGCCGCGCGGGGGACAATACCGCCTGAAATTA